>NZ_JBOEFX010000066.1:0-9829 GCF_050633125.1 Lewinella sp. | reverse complement strand
GAATAAATGAAGGCAGGCGCCCCGACCGAATCGCACGTTCTAAAACAGCTCCAGGGGCTACCAGGTGGTCTTGCCCTACGTAGTCCTCCAATTGTCGGGGGCGCATGCGCTCAGCTAATGGCTTCATAGAGAAAGAGAATTAAATAGTTTGATACGCGAAAGTATGGAATTTATAAAAACTAATACAATTTGTAGTGAATTCATGATTGTCTTTCAAGGAAAAAGCGGAACTTGTGGGGAAGAGGAAGTATTATACAAAAGGAAACCGCTGTTACCTTTTCAGGATAAAGTCAATAGAATAACAAACAATAAAAGTATACACTAAAAAATACGCTGTTCTCATGAGTTATTATTTTTCGATACCTGCGTCTCAGGTTGTTAGCTACGAATCTCTTACCAATCAATTGGCTCAGCCGGATGCCAAGTATGTAAATGCGGAAATTACGGACCCCAAAGAGATACAATCTACCCGTTTGTATGTCAAAGACAAGTCTACCCGAGGTGTGAGTCTTCAGTATACTGACGATGCCTATTCTGTGGGTTTAAACATTATCGCCAGCGAAACAGATTTTCGATTAGGGATTGCTACAGCGGCAGCTATTGCTGAATTAACCAATAGTACGGTGCATCCTGAAGATGAGGAAGGGCCGATGTCACCTGCTGCATTTTTGGCTAAATTTAACGAGGAGTGGATAGACACTATGAAACTGCTAGGTGTTTCGATGTTCCGAGAAAAAGTAGGCGGAGAGCAACACGTACTTACGATGAATGGCTGTTTTATGAATTACAGCGTTGGGCCAAAAGTTTATAAGCACCTAGATCCGACTACAGATGAGAGTTTGTACCGCTCTTTGGTTGATCATATCGCTGGTACGCAGTTCTTTGATTTCAACAAATATGCTATCCCCGGCCATATTGTGGTGACAGATAAGGAAACGAAAAAGGAAAAACGCGTTTTGGTCTTTTACCCTTTTGGGAGCCAATTTCTTGCGCAGTCAGATGTTGTGAGTTTCCGCCACGGTGAAGAAAATTTCGAGTTGGCTTATAGTGAAATATATAAAATTGCTACAGATAAATTCACACTTATTGATGAGTTGCAGCACGTAGTTGAACCGCTCACAGAAGAAGATTATGCACAAGTGATCGCTAATGTAAAAGCGATTTCTTTCAAGAAAGAAAAGGAGCAGGTAATGCCATTGCGTGAAGACAAAATGTTGTCGAAGGACAATCCATATATTGAATTCACACTGCAAGATCTGGACAATGAGTTTTATCGTTTGGCTTCTATCCCCAACGCCCGTACCAATATTGATGCACTTACTAAAATGACGTTTCTTATTGAGATGTATGATCAGTATAGCACCGATGTACCTACGAGGAGGAACCAAACGCCTAAGACGGCACCCCAGCCTAGTGCGCCAGTAGCTAAACCTGTGGTTGAACGAAAAACATCCCCCAGCTCAACTAAAAAGTGGTGGGAATTCTGGAAGTAAACAGCCATCTAAACAACGTGATTGATATGGATATTGATGCATTTTGTCAACTGCTTCTTGAACGCCTTCATGTGGTTGTCGACTCAGATCGTGCGGAGCAAATGACTGCCTATATGCGCAATCAGTTTACTTTTTTAGGGGTAAAAGCACCTGTCAGGAAAAACATCGTTCGTGAGATGTTAAAAGAATTTGGCCGGCCAGTAGAAAAAGACTGGGAGTACCTGGCCAAATTCTGTTTTGCCGAAAACACCCCTCGAGAACTTCAATACATGTTGGGAGACATCTTGATTCCGGTTAAAAAGAAACTGCCGGAAACGATGCTACCGCTCATTGAAACGTTGATTCTTACGACTTCCTGGTGGGATACCGTCGACTGGTTGGCTCCTCATTTGGCAGCGTCCATCATGCTGAAGAACGAAAAGCTTACGCGCGAGGTCACCGAGCGCTGGATCAATTCTGATAATATTTGGTTGCAGCGCTCTGCCATTATTTTTCAGCTCCACGCCAAGGAGAAGACCAATGAAACCCTTTTGTTCGATTATATCCTCAGTCGGGCAGACAGCAAGGAGTTTTTTGTACAGAAAGGCGCCGGCTGGGCATTGCGGCAGTATTCAAAAACAGCTCCGCGGGCTGTCGGTGAGTTTATTGATCAACATGTTTTGCCTCCACTTACGGTGAGGGAGGGCTTGAAGATTTTGAATAAGAATGATGGATAGCGGCAATTGGGCTTGTCTCTAACCAGTCGCGACCGGTTGTGTAAATGCGTGAATGTATTTATACAAATGGGTAAGATCACTGTATGTCAAATAACAATTTCGCTTGCCCTTTCCTAAGTTCAACTAAGTCCGTAAATAAGAAGCACCATTGATGTCGAGTATACAGCCCGTCGTAAATGCAGCCTCCGGGCTTGCCAGGTACAGGATTGCCTGGGCAATATCCATCACAGTCGCTACTCTGTTTAATGGACTTTGTCGTTTAACGGCCTCCCCGGCTTCTCCTTGTAAATGTGGCCTCGCCATGGCGGTTTCTACAAAACCAGGGGCTACATTGTGTACCGTAATACCATGAGGGCCTAAGGCTTGCGCCAAACTTTGCCCCATCGCGTGTAAGGCCGCTTTGCTGGCTCCATAACCAGGTTGACCGGCCTCGCCTCGAAAAGCGCCTCGGCTACCTACATTGATAATCTTACCTGCACTTTGTGACTTCATGAATTCTGCGGCCGTATAGGCTGCTACTGCTGCGCCAGTGAGGTTGGTGTTGATCGTACGTTGCCAAGTAGCTAGCCATTCTTCGTAAGGCGTAGATTCAAAAGGGTGGGGGAGGAAGACTCCTGCATTATTGACCAGGATATCTAAGCCATTTAACTGGGCGTGTGCTGCTTTTACTAAGTTTCGAACGGAGGACGCTACCGCCAAATCGGCTTGTAGAACGTGGTGCCCTTCCCCTGTTAGCGAAGACAATGCCTCTTGAGCAGCTGCCTCATTTTGATGGTAATGAATAACGATCTGAGCACCTGCCTGGGCGAATAATTGAGCGGTGGCTCTACCGATGCCCCGGGAGCTGCCGGTAATTAGTACTTTCTTACCCTGGTAATTGTGCGTCATTCTTTATTGTTAAGGGAAAAGACTAAAGATCAATTGGGCCAGCTCCTGCTCTGATTAGCTCTGGTGGGCTGGTCGTGCAATCAATGACCGTTGATCCTTCGTTGCCTCCTGCTCCGCCATCGATAATAATATCAACTAGCTTGCCAAAGCGCTCTTCAATATCGTAGGTGTCGGTGAGGTATTCGAGAACATCTTCTTCTGCATCTGTTTTCAAGGAAGCGGTGATAATGGGCCTGCCAAGCATGCGGACGATCTCTAATGGAATATTATTATCAGGAACCCGGACACCAATACTTGCACGGCGGCCTTGAATGATTTTTGGCACTTGATGGCTGGCTTTCAGAATGAAAGTATAGGGCCCTGGTAAGAGTTGTTTCATGAGACGAAACACCTCATTGTCAATTTGTGCAGCGTATTCTGCAAGCTGACTGAAATTTTCGCAAATGAACGAAAAGCGTGCTTTACTAGGATTGACTCCTCGGATGCGCGCGATTTTCTCCAACCCTTTTTTACTAAAAAGGTCACAGCCCAAGGCGTAAACAGTATCAGTAGGATAAATTATTACCCCATCCTTTTCTAATACGTCGACAACCTGCCGTATTTTGCGTTCTGAGGGATTGTCTGGATGAATTTCAAGCAACATAACATGAAGAGGTTTAAAGTAGGAGTGGTGCAAAGTACGCCCGTTTTTTTTGATTTAGAAGCGACACTCGAAAAAACTGAAGCAATAGTAGCAGAACAGGCTGCTGAAGGGGTCAGTCTCTTACTTTTTCCGGAGTCTTACCTCCCTGGTTATCCTCGTGGGTTTGATTTTGGGGCTGTCGTAGGGCGTCGGACCGAAGAAGGAAGGAAGACCTGGCAAGCCTATTGGGACAATAGCATAGCGGTTAGCGATCGTCATTGTGAGCGATTGGCTGCTATGGCGCACAAGCACGAGATGTTTATCGTGATGGGCGTAACCGAGCGTGACGAGCAGGCTAGCACCCTTTACTGTAGTTTGCTTTACTTTTCGCCTACGGATGGTTTTATGGGCTGCCACCGAAAGCTGAAACCAACCGGTAGTGAACGTTTGATTTGGGGAGAAGGCGGCGCTACTGACCTGGAAGTGTACCCTACCGTTTTGGGCAAAATAGGAGGTTTGATTTGCTGGGAGAATCTGATGCCTTTGGCTAGAATGGCGCTCTATCAGCAAGGAATTCAAATTTATCTGGCACCTACTGCTGATGCGCGAACTACCTGGTTGCCTATTTTGCAGCATATTGCTCAAGAAAGCCGCTGTTTTGTATTAGGGGCTAATCAGTATTTTAGAAAATCTGACTATCCAAATGAGTGGCAGAAACTGGCGCAGGTAGAAGAAGATTGTTGCCGTGGCGGGAGTGTTATTGTGTCCCCTTTAGGCGAGGTGATAGTAGGCCCGCTTTGGGACGAGGAAGGTGTTTTAACCACTACTGTTGACCTGGATGAAGTCATCCAGAGTCGGTATGATTTCAGCGCGGTAGGGCATTACAATAGGCCCGATGTATTTGATTTTAAAGTCAGATCAATGCACTAAGGAACAGCACGAAAATAAAAAGCGCAGTTTATTTTCTGCGCAATACTAAGGTGCGTAGCGAATAGCGAAGCACGGCGGACGGAGGAGCAGCAGCAGCGATAGCAGCGGTTCCGCATTCCCGCCCAAAGCGGGTGCGGAAAGAGCGGATAGCGCGATGGCGAGCCGCCAGGCACAGACAGCTGCCCAATGTTTTAAAATATTCTTTGATACGAAAGTAATGGCAGTAGTGGGAAATCAGAACTAGGAATAGCAAGGACGCCAAACTCCAGAACACTTTTCCGCCGCCTGTTAGAGAAGTTAAAGGAAGGTAGCATGAGGTTATCGTAAGTTTGGAAAACAGCTGCGCCTTCTACAAAGAATCGCCAATCTGGGGCAAATTCGAATGATCCCCCCAGGGTGACCATTGGATAGTGGTCGTTGCGTTCAGTAAACCCGTACATATCTATCCAGTAGCCCATTGTAAAGTTAAGATAGCGATCTCGTTGGCCTACCGTGACCATTGCATAAGGGTGAGTAGCCGACTGTTCGTCCCAGAGGATTACGTATTGCTGCACTGCGAGCCCAATGTGCAGCATATCGGAAGCCGATGCATGAGCCTGCAAACGACCCATCAGTAACGCAGGAACAAGTGTTCCGCCACTAAAGCTAAAGTTCTTGTTGATTTTGGCATCTACCTGATTGATTAAAATCATGGTATTGCGGTAAGTGCCTTTACTGGCGTAAGGAATAGCCGTAGCGGAATAAAGGAGCTGGTTGAGCGGCATTGGATATTTTTCCCTTATCCATTCTTCATCATCGATAGGCTCAATGGTTTTTGGTTTGTCTAGGCTACTAAAAGATTCTGTTGCCAGACCAATAAAACTAACTTCAGACAGCAAAAAAGTCTTTATTGTTGAAAGATTGCGAATTTGAAACCCTATGGTGTCATCATGGATATATTGAGTAAGGCCAAAAAACTGGTGCCCATCCAGGGTGAATAGAGCGTGCACTTGAGTGGAGTCAGCAACGCGTAGTTGATGACTAATGATAGTCTGTGCATTCATGCTGTAAAAAGAGAGGAAAGCCAAAAGTGGCAAAAGTGCGTTTTTTATGGACATCAGAGCAAGTTTAAGGCTAAATGCATTTCGTTATTCTAAGAGTAGCTGAGGGGGTGCCTAGCTGAACTAATGTGGAAAAATACTATTTTACACGAGGTTGACCACAAAAAACAATAGAGAATCAAAATAATATGTCAATGACGACTGAAAACGAAGGCACTTCTAATGAGGATATCGCTTATGCTAATGTAGGAGCCCATCGCCCGACCTTACTGTTTATTATTCTTGCAGGCTTTTTTGTGGCTAACACCTTGGTTGCCGAATTTATCGGCGTTAAAATATTTGCACTTGAAGACACTTTTGGTTGGGAGCCTTTCAACTTCAACCTTTTTGGACAGGAGGGAGCTTTGCAATTCTCGGCAGGCGTCCTTCTCTGGCCGGTTGTTTTTATCATGACAGATATCATCAATGAGTATTATGGAAAGAGAGGTATTCGGCTGTTGACCATACTCACGGCCGGGCTTATTACCTATGCTTTCCTTATGATTTTTGCGGCGATATGGCTTGCCCCCGCTGATTGGTGGCAGACCCAATACCAAAGTGCCGGCGTGCCAGATATGCAAAAGGCATTTGGGGCGGTCTTTGGGCAAGGCTTGTTGATTATCGTCGCTTCACTTTCCGCTTTTTTATTAGCACAGCTGACGGATGTAGTGAGTTTTCACCGTATAAAAAAAGCTACAGGAGAGCAGAAAATATGGTTGCGCGCAACAGGTTCTACGGTTATTTCTCAGTTGGTAGATACATTTGTCGTGTTGATTATAGCCTTCAAATGGGGCCCTGCTATCACCGGGCAATTTGAACCTTGGAGCTGGGGGCAACTACTCGCTGTAGCTACAGTACAATACACGTATAAATTTATGATGGCCGTTGTTTTGACCCCCGCATTGTACTGGGCTCATGCCGTAATTGACAAATACTTGGGGGCTGAGCTTGCTGCAAAAATGAAACTTCAGGCAACAAGTTGGAATTAAGGGAGTTTGTGAAAAAAACTAGTTACACACCTCGCTGCAAATTTTTCTTTATCCCTGATTACACAAATCGCATCAATTCAGAACCTTTGTACAGCATCTTACGCGATAGCTAAACCAAATAGTGGTATGGTGTGTCTTTTAATTGTACTTTTGGAAACAATTGTTTAACCAAGTTATATACACAATGAATGTGATTTCTCGACTAGGGGCGCTACTTTTAGTTGCTCTGGTTTGTAATCTGTTTACCACCCTACATGCTCAGGATGGTGCAATGCCTGATGGTGTTACAAAATTAGCCTCTGTTGAAGGCATTACCGAATACCAAATTGAGGCCAACGGACTACGAATTCTGCTCTTTCCTGACAACTCAAAACCAACAGTTACCGTAAACGTAACTTACTTGGTAGGATCTCGCCACGAAGCTTATGGTGAGACCGGCATGGCTCACTTACTGGAGCATTTGGTGTTTAAAGGCACACCTAACCACGAAGATATCCCCAAGGAACTCAACGAACGTGGTGCTCGCTTTAACGGAACCACCTGGTACGACCGTACCAACTACTTCGAAACAGTGAGCGCTAATGATGAAAATCTTCGCTGGGCTTTAGAGATGGAATCAGACCGTATGGTGAATTCTTACATTTCTGGTGAAGACCTAAAAAGTGAGATGACCGTTGTTCGTAACGAATTTGAGATGGGTGAAAATAGCCCGACTGGAATTTTGATGGAGCGCGTTCTGTCTACTTCTTACCTCTGGCACAATTATGGTAAATCAACCATCGGTGCCCGTGCTGACCTTGAGAATGTACCTATCGAACGCCTACAAGGGTTTTACCGCAAGTACTATCAGCCTGATAATGCTTATCTGATTGTTGCAGGTAAATTTGATCCGGCAAAAACCATGACAATGATCATGGAGACTTTCGGGCAGATTCCTTCTCCTGACAGAGAGCTTATTCCTACTTACACCCGTGAGCCAATCCAGGATGGTGAGCGTTATGCTGACTTGAAGCGGGTAGGGGATATCCAGGCGGTAAGTGCCGCTTACCACATTCCTCCGGGTAGCCACCAGGATTATCCAGCTGTGGATGTATTGGTAGAACTGTTGACCAGTGAGCCTAGTGGTCGCTTGTACAAAGCATTGGTTGAAAGCGGGAAAGCTTCAAGCCAATGGGGTTGGGCTGCTGAATTGGCAGAACCTGGCTTTGCTTATTTCAATGCCGATGTTTTAAAAGACAAGGACTTGGACGAAGCCAAAATGGCCATGCTTTCTACCCTTGATGCGGTAAAAGACAATCCTCCTTCAGCAGAGGAAGTTGAGCGTGCTAAAAATAAGCTGCTTAAAGATTTCAACTTGCGGATGCGGGAAAGCGCACGCGTAGGTACTTTGATCAGTGAATACATCGCACAAGGTGACTGGCGCCTTGGGTTTATTTACCGTGATCGCCTGGAACAGGTAGACGTTGACCAAGTTGCAGCTGTAGCGGGTAAGTACCTTTTGCCTAGCAACCGTACGGTAGGTCGTTTTATTCCAACAGATAAGCCAGAACGGGCAGACATTCCTGATGTTCCCAACATCAGTGCAATGGTTGATGGCTATGAAGGTCGTGCATTGGCTTCAGAAGGTGAAGTCTTTGAAGCTACCTATGAAAACATCGACTCCAGAACAAAAACAGGCGAGTTTAAGAATTCACTGGAATACGCTTTCTTGTCTAAAGAAACTCGGGCAGATGCGGTACGTGCACGCTTGTCCTTGCGTTATGGTACGCTGAAAAGCTTGGAGAACAAGCAAATGGCAGCTTCTTTTGCAGGTATGATGTTGAACAAGGGCACCACTTCTATGACTCGCCAAGAGCTGGAAGATAAGTTGGTAGAATTGAAAGCATCGGTTAGAATTGGTGGAGGCGCAGAAGGCGCTTACGCAATTATCGAAACAGAGCGCGACCAGCTTCCTGCCGTGATTGCCCTGGTAAGCGAAATGCTGCAAGAGCCTACCTTCCCTGCAGAAGAATTCGAGACCATCAAGCAAGAAGAATTGGCTTCTTTAGAACAAAATCGTTCTGAGCCACAAGCTATTGCGATCACAGAATTGAATCGCAGAATGTCTAATCACAGCAAATCTGATCCACGCTATACGATGACTTTTGACGAAGAAGTAGCGGCGATCAATGCGCTTACTCTTGACGAAGTAAAGGCATTCTACAATGATTTCTACGGCGCCTCTGATGCAACGATCGCTGTTGTAGGTGACTTCGATGAAGCTGCTGTCACACAAGCCCTTGAAGAAAACTTCGCTAATTGGGAAAGCCCAGGCAACTACGAGCGCCTGAAAGATGAGTTCTACCAGCCAGAAAAGCAGAATGTAGAATTTGAAACACCAGATAAAGCCAATGCTTGGTTCCTTGCTGGACAAACAATGCCTATCAGCACTTCTCACCCTGATTATCCTGCGGTACTTATGGGTAACTATATGCTTGGTGGTGGTGCGTTGAAGTCTCGCTTGGCAGACCGTATCCGTCAGCAGGATGGTCTTAGCTATGGTGTAGGTTCTTTCTTCAATGCAGATGATAATGATGAAACGGCTACGCTAGGTGGCTACGCTTTCTTTGCACCTGAGAATGTAAGTGCAGTAGAAAAAGCTTTCTTCGAAGAAATCGAGAAAGTATTAGCGGATGGTTACAACGACGAAGAGCTGGTAGCAGCTAAGAGCGGTTGGATGCAAAAGCAGCAAGTAACTCGTGCCCAGGACGGTTCCCTAGCTGGAGCCTTGAACGAGAATCTTTTCCTTAAGCGCAACATGGAATGGGATGCTGAGTTGGAAGCAAAGGTTATGGCCCTAAGCATCGAGGAGATCAATGCAGCGATGCAGAAATACCTCGACCCTGAAAAGATGGTTGTGATCAAGGCTGGTGACTTTGCTAAATCGCGTGAGGTTAAGCCCTAATTTTTAGGGTACTGGGTACTTAGTATAGGGTATTTTGATTACCCTAAATTCGAGGTTGTACCAACTTTTCTATAAAAAACCTGTAATCAAGTGATTGATTACAGGTTTTTTTATTGTAGACAAAAAAGTGGGAGCTAGATGAAATCGTTTGGTTGGAAAAGCGTAGGC
>NZ_JBOEFX010000065.1:45459-114435 GCF_050633125.1 Lewinella sp. | reverse complement strand
CCCCCCTCTATCAAGACTCTCTCTTGTCTTATTTGCATTGCCTTAATATTCATTAACAGTGTATTGGGGAAACCCTAAGGCTGAAACCTACATATTTGTAGCATTAATCACCCTGCAAATTATGACGATTATGAGAATTATTCTATTGATAGGAGCCTTGTCTTTTTTAAGTTTAGCGCAGTCATTCGCACAAAATGAAGAGAATCAATATTTAACGAGCAAAGGGGACCTTCACCTTTTAGGAACAATTTCGAGGAGTCAACTTAAGGAGGAGCCGTTCTCTAAGTGGTACAATACAGT
Organism: Lewinella sp.; assembly: GCF_050633125.1. Classification (NCBI taxonomy): domain Bacteria; kingdom Pseudomonadati; phylum Bacteroidota; class Saprospiria; order Saprospirales; family Lewinellaceae; genus Lewinella; species Lewinella sp. Next base: position 114,135 of record NZ_JBOEFX010000065.1, on the reverse strand, counting down.
GTATGAAAGCTATTCGATCGATGAAGAAAGAGTAGAGAAAGTGAATGAGTATTATGATGAAGGTATTAGTGTAAAAATATACTTGGGAACCTGGTGTGGTGATAGTAAGCGAGAAGTGACCCGCTTTTTGAAGATTGTTGATCATTCTATTATGAATATGAATAACGTGGAATTGATAGGGTTAGATAATCGAGCTGGAAAAATGAAACAAGGCCCTAACAGAGAAGAAGAAGGCCTGAATATTCACCGTGTGCCGACTTTTTTATTTTACAAAGATGGAGAAGAAGTTGGACGAATCGTAGAAGGCCCGGTTTCTTCGTTAGAAACTGATATTGCTCAGATTTTTGCTGGTTTGGCGCCTCGACCTGATTATCACCTTGCGAATTATTTACTTACCCAATTTGAGGAGGAAAGCCTGGATGCAGTAGATACATTGATTACGAAGAATGCGTCTTTTTTAAGGCATTACTCAAAAAATGAAGGAGAACTAAATACGCTGGGCTATGTGCTAATGGACGCAGGTAAATATGATCAAGCTATTATAGTCTTCAGGTTGAACACACTCATCTACCCGGAATCAGGAAATACTTTTGATTCTTTAGGAGAGGCATATCTTAGAGTAGGCGACAGTGCACTAGCAACTACGAATTATCTAAAATCACTACAACTAGATGCTACAAATGAGAATGCAACTAAGGTGCTTCTAGCGATGTTGAAGGATAAGGAGAGCAGGTAATAGAAACGTATAATTACCTATTCTTTAATAGGTATAAGAGGCGATTGGATCACTGATTCAATCGCCTTTTTTAGAGAGGGCTATTCTAGATGCTATTATAATTATTATTAAAGAAAACGACCTCTAGCTGATTACTTAGGAGCTATTTCGCGCAATGAAGTGTAAATAATCACGCTAAAAATAGGCCTAAGTAATGAAAATTCAAGCTATCATTTTACTTTTTATTTTATTCGGATGTAATATGCTTACTGCTCAACGTCTCGATGATCAGCGATTCGTTCACCAATATACCCGCCTACCGCTATCACCACTAGAGGGAGATTTCAAGACTTACAGTGTACAAATAGATCAGGGTACAATCAACCTTGCTAAAATGGGGATGATCGAATCTTCGATGATCGCGAATCATTTTAACTTAGAAAGTTATACCTACCAAGAAAGCAAGGGGGACTTTTTGATTGCAGTGAAGCTAGATGGTGATCATTATGTCTCAAAAGAGGTGAAAAAAGGAACTAAGACGGAAGGAAAGGGAGATGATGCGAAAGTGGTGACTACTTATTCTTATGAGGTTAAATTTCGTATCCCTATTCTTTATCAGATTCTCGATGGAAAGCGAGAGGTGATGGTCGATAAGATTTACTCTGGCTATGATAGACTTTACACAAAGTCATTTGGCGAAGCGAGAACAGTCAATAGCCTGGAAAAGAGTTGGGAGAATAGTGGAGAGGCTACACTGGAAGGCTGGGTTAAGGCAGATTTTGCACGACTGTTGCAAAACCTTCAGAGACATCTTGCCAGCGAGTACGATACTCGTCCTGTTTCAGAAACACTGACTTTTTATGGAATAAAGAAAGCAGATAAGATTGGTTATGAAGCCTTGAATGAAGGAGTACAGGCCTTGAAGTCAACAATTGAAGGTGCTACTCCAGAAAGCCCTTTGGTGTTAGCTACTTTTGGTGACAATATAAATATTTGGGAAACGGCTTTACAAAATGCATCGGCAGACGACAAAAAAGAATCGGTAGCATTTCAAGCAGCAGCTTATAATTTAGCCCAGGCTTATGCTATAGCCGGAGATAATGTGAATGCACTTGCTACGGCTAATCGCCTCACGGAGGCTGGTCGCAGAGAGTACTTATTGAGAACCCTTCTGCCAATAATAGAAGACAGGGCCAATCGATTTAATGCCAATCAAGGGGTTTCCAATACTTATTACAGTACTTATGATGCAGAAAGTGCTGCTGTTTATGAGGCGGCTCAGGTACAGCAGGCCGTTGCTTCTTCTACAACTTTGGAGACCCCAAGTATAGAAGGATATGTGGTCTTGAAAAACGGACAGGATACGCTAAGAGGTCTGATTATTGACGATTACAAAGAAATAAAAGGTTCTGATGGCGCGAAAAACTTTAAAGGCGTTTACGTAGAAGACCAGTCCAATCCTGATAAAGCTCGACGGTATCTTGAAGTAGAGGAGTTTCTCTATATCCGTCGTAATGACCAAACACTTTTTCCTGTGCGGATATCTTTTGGACCGATTTCAATGATGACACTGCAAGAACCTATTTGTGGTACACAAGGACTGGTGTTGAATCGTTTGGACGAAGGAGATAATGATTATTCTTACTGGCTGGTACATGGCACAGAGAATAATAGAGGCAATGCAGTGAAAAAGGTATACGGCCTAGATGACGGGATGGCCTATTTAAACCTGAATAAGTTTGTTGCTAATAAATTTGAGGAATGTCCTACTATTGTACAAAAAGCGACTAACAAGGAATACGAATCCAATGGAACCTCTTATCGTCAGCTTGTAGATGATTATGCTGCCTGTAATGGAACAGTTGTATTTGAATAAGGATGGAGCTGGAAAAGCATAGACTTTTTGTGCGAAACCCCATGATTTCACTAATAGAAATCATGGGGTTTCGTTTTTAACGATAAGTTTTGCGGTTGGTCAGCACGGATTTTGATGACAATCAAAATTTGGGATGACTCATGTTTAAGGTGAGTTACTTTTATGTCCCCGATTCTATTTTCTCTGGTAATGCGGCACCTTCTATGGGAAGAACAGGTGGGCTTGCTATTTTACGAATAATAGCATTATAAGCCGCGGCCTGTATCTTGGGGCGGTAGTTTTCACGGCCAAGTTTATTGTTTCGCATAGAAGGATAGGTGCGATTTGATAGAAATACGAATACCAGTTCTTCGGTAGGGTCTGCCCATACACAGGTTCCTGTGAAGCCTAGGTGTCCAAAAGTGCGACGGCTAGCTTGTTGCGCTATGTTTTGGCTCCTGTTGGGGTTGAGCTGCTTCATGTCAAAACCTATGCCTCGACGAGTTTCGTCTCCAAAGCGAGTAGTGAATTCCCTGACAACATCTGGCTTCAAAAACACATGGTTACCATAAATACCTCTTTGGAGTAGCATTTGCCATAAAACGGCTAGGTCATGGGCGTTGCCAAAGAGCCCGGCATGACCACTTACTCCTCCCAGCATTGCTGCTCCCATATCATGAACATAACCGTGGACGGTTTGCTTGCGCCAGTAATTATCCATTTCGGTCGGAGGGATGCGGTTGAGCGAAAAACGCTGACGAGGCTGAAAGTCAATGTTAAATAGGCCGAGTGGTTCGTAAAAACGCTGGCGGACGTAATCATTTAGCCCTTGTTGACTCAGCTTTTCTACCAGGCGAGCAAGATAGTAGAAACCGAGGTCGCTGTAGCGGTAATTATTGTTACTACGAAGATCAGATTGATCAATACTGTACCAAATAGAGTCAATATAGGTTTCACGAAGGAAGATATTATCGCTTACTTGTACATTGTAATCCCCACCGGGGGTAGAACGGTAAAGTTCGCCGGATCTTCTCCCTCGGTTATCAAGGGTGCCTGTGTAAAAGGGAATCCACGGTTTAAGGGCTGCTCGATGAGCCAGTATTTCACGAATGACTAATTGGTCTTTATTGCTGCCTTTCAGTTCTGATAAATAATGCCCTAAGGTTTGATCAAGGTCAAGTTGCCCAGTCTGCACCAGGTCCATGATAGCAATAGTTGTTGCCGCTACTTTGGTAACCGAAGCAAGGTCGTAGATGTCATCTTTGCTCACCTCCCTTTGCCGTGCATAGGTGTGGTGGCCAAAAGCTTCATGGAATACTACCTTTCCGTGGCGTGCGACTAAAACTACACAACCAGGAGTAGCTCGACTATCAATAGCATCTTGTGCTAATGCTCGTACATACCTTTGAAGGCTATCAGTATTCATACCTACGCTCTCAGGAACGCCGTATCCAAGTCGGAATAGTTTGCTGGTACTTATTCCTGCATTATAATGGCTGGTCGGAGAAGCCGTAATAGGCAGGCGTCCGTTGAATCTAATAGCTCCAAAAATAGCCTGAGCCGTTTTGTCTTGGGTTACATCATCTTCGTTATAGGCTTCTACAACTACACCTTGATCGTCAAAAAACTTTAGACTATATGGATTTCCAAAAATAACGAGTACAACGTCATTTTGCTGGCGTAGTCGTTGTAAAAAACGCAAAGCCGAAGGTTTTATCCCAAAATCATTACTTGCAGAACGCCCCATATTGTGCATACTGACAATGACCAAGTCTTCTTCGGCGAGGCGATTAAGCAACTTAGTGGCCTCTTCCTCTGAAACATCGCTATCTGTATGTAATAAATCAACAGGTGCATAATCCAGCAATCGCTTTTGGAAGATGGTTTGTTTATTACTACCAATTGCCAGTGCTGCACGTTGTTTTTGAGCAATCTCTTTGATGGGTAGCAGATTTCCTTCGTTGCGGACTAACGTCAGTGCATTCTCTACCAATTGTTCTTTTAGCATTAATGCATCGGCACTGTTAAGGTCTGCCAAGGCATTTTCTTCGGGAATGGAGACGAAAGAGTGTAAGCCCATCCGGTATTTTGCCCGTAATACACGCTTAACCTTCCGTTCAAATTCCCTTTCGCTCAATTGACCGTCCTCTATATATTGCTTGATTTTTAATTCCGCATTGGCTAAGCTTTCAGGAAGGAGCAGTATATCATTACCGGCCATCAAGGACGCGGCTTCTACTTCACCATCGCCAAAATGTTTGGTAACGCCTTTCATTTCCAGTCCATCTGTGAAGGTAAGCCCATGAAAACCCAATTGATCACGTAAGACACCGTTCACTGTTGCGGAGGAAAGAGACGTAGGGTAGTTTTCTCTAGCCTCTAAGGCTGGTACCTGAAGATGAGCCACCATGACACTGCCTACACCATGATCGATCAATGACCGAAATGGATAAAGTTCTATACTGTCCAGGCGCTGGCGAGAATGAGGGATAATAGGCAAGTCAAAATGGGAATCTACATCGGTGTCTCCATGGCCAGGAAAGTGTTTGGCGCAAGCTACAATACCATTGTCTTGCATGCCACGCATGTAGTTTACGCCTTTAATGGCGACATTGAGGCGATCTTCTCCAAAGGAGCGAGTGCCGATAACTGGATTGTTAGCATTGTTGTTAACATCTACAACGGGAGCAAAATTTACATGCACCCCTACCCTATGCATTTGCCGAGCAATCTCACTTCCTAGCTCATAGATCAATCCGTTATTACGAATAGCACCCAGCATCAATTGACGCGGAAAATCCTGTACACTTTTCATCCGCATATTCAGCCCCCACTCAGCATCCATTGCTACCATCATAGGAAGGTTGGCCTTCGCTTGATATCTGTTGATAAGGCGTATTTGTGCCTCAGGAGTGCCTTGAAAAAAGCAAAGCCCTCCGACGTGGTAGTCACGAATGAGCCGTTCTACCGCAGCCTCGTGATTAGAACCTAGGTTGGAGTGTGCTCGAATCATGAACAATTGCCCGAGGCGTTGCTCAAAATTCATACTTCGAAAGACGGAATCAACCCAGATAGCTTCCTGGGCATTGGATTGGTCAAGATTAGCATGGTACTGAGCGAATAAAGGTCCGCTTACCAGTAAAAGTATACCCGCAAGGGCGAGCGTACGAAAGAGAATACGCATGTTCATAACTGGGGGTTAAAATTAGTTTCCGGCACGCACTTTAGCTTCAATATCGGGGTCTATTTGTCGAGCTCGTTGTAGGGCTTGGTTGGCGGCTTCGGGTTGTTGATTGTTCATATAGGCCGAACCCAGGTCATACCAGGCACGGGCATTGTTGGGTTGGAGCTGCGTGTTTTTGGTAAACAGCTCGATTGTTCGAGGAGTATTACCGGCAATGCCGTTGGCAACTCCTAAAAGCCTGATCGTCTCATAATCCTCGGGCATGGCTTGATAGGCTTGATCGAGGTATTGAATAGCTGTCCTTACGTCGCCCTTTTGCTCTCCATAGAAACGGCCCGCATCACGGTAAGTAATCATCAGGTTGTCAAAAGCCTGATCGTAGCCAGGGTCAATTTGGCGAGCTTGCTGATAAGCTTGAATTGATGCGTCGTACTGCTTGAGGTAATTAAGGAGATTGCCTTTGATGAAGTAAGCCTGTTTGTAAGTAGGGTGAATACGGATAGCTTCCTCAATATGTCCTAATGCTTCTTGTAGCATCGACTGACGAGCAGGTTGTTGCTCAGGAGGTAAGCTCGCCCATTGCACTGATAATTCCCCGGCCATCGCATTTCGCAGTTTGGCACTATTGGGCGAAGCGTGGATATCGGTAGTAAAGAGGGTGTAGTTATTTTTCCAAGCTGGGTTGCGTAATACCGTTAGTACCATTAAAATCACACCAAAGCCTAGTATAATCCCCGTTGCCAAGCGATGATTTTTCAGATAGGTAAATACCCCCCACGCAAGCAGGAGTGCAAAACCTACTGAAGGCATAAAGAGAAAGCGTTCTGACATATTAGTCCCCACGGGAAAGACAATGTTTGATACCAGAGAAAGCGTTCCTAGATAATATAGCACTGCAAAGCTGCCAATTTTTTTACGTACAAGCCCCCATAAACCGTAGATTAATAAACCGAGATATAAAAGGAGACTGAGCAATACTCGCCAATCACTAAAACGCATGATGTCTATCTGGCGGGGGTAATAATCGTGGGTGAGTTGTACTGGCGCAACCAGTAATTGGGCGTATTTGCCAAGGGTATAAGTAATAGTAGCTGCTTTTTCGCCAGCTGAAAAGTCGACCCAACGCCCTTGTTCTAATTTGAGGAAAGGGTTGTTCATAAGCTCCTGACTAGGAGCGCCTACATCCCACCCTAGAATAGCCCCTCGAATAATAAGGAATAGAATGGCTGCTGCAACTAGTGGCGAAATGCGTTTGGCAATGTCCCCAATATTGGTTTGAGTAAAAACAAAAAAAGCCAGTGGAGCGACGCCTAAAAAGGTTATTGCATTTTCCTTAGCAAGTAAAGCAATAAAGAAGCAAATTCCTGCTAGTGCAGAACGTATGTTTCCCCCTTTGAACAGTAGCCACAAACTGGTAAGGCTACCCAAAAGGGTAATGATTTCGTCACGACCTTTGATATTGGCAACAGCTTCGGTATGCAATGGATGTACTGCAAAAATAAAAGCAGCAAGAAGTGGTATCCAATAAACGCCAAGTAAACTAATTTGGCTATCCCAGGATTTACGGGATTTAAACATTGTTAGTAATAACAAATAGAGCATCACTACTGTTAGCCCGTACCAAAGGGCATTAAAGACATGCATTATTGCCGGGTTGGCTCCTAATAAGCCATATTCTACCGCAAACATGGCTGGTGTCAAAGGTCGGTAGCGACCACCAGCTACTAGTTTGGCTTTGCCTTCTACTTTGAAAAAACCATAGAAGGTGTCATACTGGAAAAGGCCGGGTATACCTGAAACGCCTTCTGTGGTAAACATGTTTTCAGTGATAACGATAGCGTCATCCTGTGCAAAGTCGTGAGAGAAAGTATTAGCGTATAGTAATACACTGAGTAAAAATAAACCTCCCGCAACCAAACGGGTACGCCCTAGCCAAGCCCAGGTGGAAGGGAGGGTTTTTACTTTTTTCGTACTTGTTTTTTTATCTTTCTTGGCCATAGGAATGCTGAAGCTATCTGTAGTGTGCTAATTTAGAAAAATTGTTGGTAGTAATCCCATAATTTAAAGCAAGCTGTAAAAGCAATACCAATAAAGAGGGAGCGTTCGAAAATCGAGCCTATCTTTACACTGCATGAATGAAGGAATAAAAAAACTACTCGGGCCATCCACTTATCAGTTCATTGGAGTACTGGCCTTACTATTTATATTGGTAGGCCTTGTGGTATCATCCGCGATGATGAGTATGGGAGTCATTGGCTTAGCCATCGTTTGGGTACTCAATCCAGAAGTCAAACAAAACCTACAAAACCTACTAAAGCATCCTGTTTTTTGGTCAATAGTCCTTCTTTTTGTGGTATGGGGCATTAGTGGGCTATGGTCCGAAAATACTGATTATTGGGCTAATCGAATGCGGATGCGCCTACCTTTTCTACTTATGCCGGCAGGCCTGCTTGCTATTCCTCGATTTGATCGCAGCGTATACTATCCACTATTATATGTTTTTTATTTCTTGCTAAGCGCCATTTGTCTTTACCTCTTTGCTTGGTACCTCCTCCATTTTTCGGAAATGACCTTGGCTTACAAAAAAGGCCAAGTGCTGCCGACCCCGGTTATGCATATTCGCTTTAGCCTTATGGTGGCTTATTGTGTAGCTATCGGGATTACTTTTTTACAAGAAAAATGGACCTGGAAGTACAAATGGGAACGGGCTGTACAGTTTTTTATCACAGGGTTTCTTATTGTTTTTTTACACGTCTTAGCTGTCCGTAGTGGTTTGGTAGCGTTGTACGGTGTCTTGTTCTATTTCCTGATCCGGGAGATCATTCTGCGACGGCGCTGGTGGTTTGGAATTATCACAACATTATTATTGGTTGGAGGGATGGTTACGGCCTATCTGACGATACCTTCTTTGCAGAACAAAATAGATTATACACTTTATAATCTTTATCATATTCAGCACGATAATAATAGCACTGAACTTTCGGATTCTCACCGGGTGGGGACTATCCAGGCTGGGTTGGCAATGGGGAATGAAGCTCCGTTTTTGGGGGTTGGCATTGGTGATATAAGAGATGAAACAGAAGTGTATCTACAGGCGAATTATCCAGGAGTAGCGGGTTCTGGTTTTACCCCTCAGAGCCAGTATGTATGGCAATACGCGGGAGTGGGGTGGCTTGGGTTACTGGTGTTTATTGCTGTAACGTTCTTACCGCTTTTTTATAAAAATGGTTGGAAATACGCATTGTTGGGTAGTTTTTTAGCCATAGCTATCCCATCGTTTATTATTGAGCAAACGCTGGAAACCCAGCTGGGTACTGCTATTTATCTTACGTTTTTGTTGATGGGAGCACGCTTTTATCTTACAACAGGTCTGTCCGATCAAAAGGAGAATGATCGGGCGTCATTTGTCCCGGGCGTGGGTAATTAAGCCTGTAAAAAAGGCCTGCTACCAAACCAAAAGCAAAACCAGTAATATGTGCCCACCAAGCTACACCAGCAGTCTCGCTGGTCATAGATTGTAGTGATTGATTACCCAAGGTAACCTGCTGTACAATCCAGAAGATAAGGAAAATGAAGGCGGGCACTCGGATGAAAAAGACCAGTACCAGCATTTTAATTTTCGAAGTTGGATACATGACCAGGTAAGCACCCATTACAGCAGAAATTGCACCACTGGCTCCCACTGTTGGGATTTCGCTCCCCATATTAAAGTAAATATGTCCTGCGTGAGCAGCAAGGCCTCCGATGAGGTAAAAAATAAGGAAGCGGAAATTACCAATTGTGGCCTCGATATTATCCGCAAAAATCCAAAGAAAGAGCATGTTACCTAACAAGTGCATCCAGCTGCCATGTAAAAACATACTGGTGAAAAGAGTAAAGGTATCCTGCCCTGCAAGCGTTTCCTTGGGGATGCTACCATAGGTGTAGACAAATTGTTCAAAACCAGGAATGGATAAGGATGCCTGATAAACAAATACCAGAACATTAAGGACGATAAAAGTATAGCTAAAAAAAGGAAAATACCCTCCTTTTACTTGGTCGTCACCGATAGGGAAAAACATATGTGATGGCGTTGGTAAAGGATAATCTTAAAGGCTACTTACCTTAAGTTGTAAGCGATAATCAGCAGGGGCAATTGTTTCCCCTTCGGGGTAAGGGTTAAGGGTTTCTGCCGTGAAGATATAATCCCCAACGAGGGTTTGAGCTTCTTCTGGTTTACCGTCTCTGAGAGTCAAAGTCAAAGGATCTCCATTAACCAGTAAGTTTACTTTTGCTTGTCCTTCCCATACGCAGTTAGTGTTTTTGGGACAACGAGAGTCTTCAGCGACTTCTAACCATTTGATGGTCATATCTGCTGATTTATTTACTAATTCCTGTTGAGGAGACAGGGTAAAGGAAGTTCCCAGAGGGAAAGTATCTGCATCCTCGCAAGTATTGACAAGCAAAAGCGATAGCGAAAAAAGCAAAAGGATAGCTTTCATAGTTTATTCTTTCTATAAAGGTAAATAAAATAGCCGTTTAGGGAGAAGCTACAAGTGGCGCTAAATAATTATCCCGGACTTCGCTACTAGCAAAGCCCGGGATAATTATTCCAATGAATTTGTTAAACGTCGTTTATGCTACTGCACGCGCTTGTTCGATGTCGTATTGGCCATTACCTAGTTTGTAGAGTAAGGTAAAGTGACTTTTTACTGCACCATAAAAGGTCTTGTGTTCATGATAAGGAATATTAAATTCCTTGGCAGTCGCTTTTACAATCGGAGAAAGATTCCGGTAGTGTACATGACAAACGTTAGGAAATAAATGGTGCTCAACTTGATAGTTAAGACCTCCAATAAACCAAGAGAAGAAACGGCTTCCGTTTGCGAAATTGGCAGTTGTTTTCAGTTGGTGAATAGCCCAATTGTTTTCAACACTTCCGTCTTCATCTGTGTGGAAAAACTCTGTTTCTTCAATAACGTGTGCTGGCTGAAAAATCAATGCCAGAATCATTCCGCAAATGAAATGCATCGCTAAGAATCCGATCAAGAAATGCCACCATACTTGTCCTCCAACGGCAAGTGGAAGAACGATGGTTACAATAATGTACCCAAGTTTATAAAAAGAAACCTCTAGCATTGCTTGTTTGAAGGTTTTTCCTTGAGTGCCAAGTAGGTTCTTTTTACGATACCGAACCAGTTGCTCAAAATCCTTACTAAGGAACCAGTAGATGGTCATTAAAGAGTAAAGCATTGGTGCGTAAAAGATCTGCAACCGGTGGATCGGCTTGCGTTTGGTATCCGGGGTTAATCGTAAGATGGCCTTCTGGATATCCTCATCGTGTTCGTGGATATTGGTGAAGGAATGGTGAAGTACGTTGTGTTGGATTTTCCAATTGACATGATATCCACCGATTAGATTTACAAGGAAACCTAATGCATTGTTTACGTTCTTATTTTTAGAGTATGCTCCGTGGTTGGCATCATGCATAATGGATAAACCAATACCCGACATTCCTAATCCCATTAGTACCCACATTAAGAAACTCCATCCAAAGCTTTGTGTAACACCGGCAATCAAAAGAGATAGTGGGATGATGTACAAAGCAATCATGAAACCTGTTTTGAATTTCATGTTCAAATTAGCATGACGAGAAATCTCACGCTCCTTGAAATACTGGTTGACGCGCTGGCGGAGTTCCTTGAAAAACTCAGGTTGGTCCTCCACATTAAATTTTACGGCTCTTGTATTCTGCATAAGTTTGATGATCTGTCGCCAGTACAATCTACTATAAAGTACGAGAAGGAATTCTCGTAGTATATTTTACGTGGCGAGGGCTGCTATATAAAATGCTGAAAGTACGGAATATAAGGGAAAAGAGGGCCAAAAAGTTGGAAAATGACGGTAATCTGGCATCCAATTATTTGGTTAAATACGGTTCCTATGGGCCTAAACGAGTGTAGAGTGAAGGTCGGCATTAACCAAGCCATCTGCATTAATCGTACGCAGTTGCATTGGAACAACGTGATTGATCCAGGTAGCTTCTAAAGGCACATCTACTTTGACATAATTGTCAGTAAAGCCGGTTAATCGCCCACTTTGTTTGCCTTTTTCAAGTAAAACGTTGCGTGTGTTTCCGAGCTGGGATTCATAGAAACTACGCTTCTTTTTTTCGCTCAAAATATTGAGCATTTGATTTCTCCGACGGCGCTCTTGCATAGGTACGACCTCTGGCAATTCAGCTGCAGGGGTATTGGCTCGCTCAGAGTAAGTAAAGACGTGGAGATAGCTAATGTCCAAGCTATTGATGAAATTGTAAGTCTCCAGAAAATCGGCTTCGGTTTCTCCGGGGAAGCCAACAATCACATCTACCCCAATGCAGCAATGAGGAAGGTGCTTCCTGATGAGCGCCACTCGCTCAGCGTACAGTTCTCGCTTGTAACGGCGACGCATGGCCTGGAGTTGCTTGTTGTTGCCTGATTGTAACGGGATATGGAAATGGGGAGCGAAACGCTGTGATTGCGCAACGAATTCAATGATTTCTTCGGTACATAAATTGGGTTCGATACTCGATATCCGGAACCGCTCAATTCCTTCGACTTTATCCAATTCGCGAATAAGGTCGATAAATAGGGCTTCTTTTTTGGGGCGGGTCCCTTCAATAACTTCGGTGCCGTTGCCGAAATCGCCGATGTTTACGCCGGTCAGGACTACTTCGCGGGTTCCCATTTTGGCAATTTCGCGGGCATTGGCGACAACACTTTCTACCGTATTACTTCTACTATTGCCCCGCGCTAGCGGGATGGTGCAAAAAGAACATTTGTAATCACATCCGTCTTGTACTTTCAAGAAAGACCGGGTACGGTCTCCAAAACTAAAGGCATGAATAAAGTCTTTAGCTTCTTTTACCTCTCCGGCTTTCACCATGCCTTTGCCTGGTGCTTGACTGATATCATCGATGTAGTCAAGAATCCGAAATTTTTCGGAAGCACCTAAGACTAGATCTACTCCTGGGATATCAGCAATTTCCTGTGGCTTTAACTGGGCATAGCAACCAACGACCACCACTTTGGCGTGTTCGTTTTTGCGTAAAGCACGACGCACTACATTGCGACATTTCTTATCTGCAAAATCTGTTACCGAACAAGTATTGATCACGTAGATGTCAGCGCCATCCTTAAATGGAACAGCTCCATAACCGGCATCCTCAAACTGGCGGCCAATGGCCGATGTTTCCGAATAGTTGAGCTTACAGCCCAAAGTATGAAAGGCAACCGTACGTGGCGTGGCCATGATCTGATTTTAGTTCGAACCGCAAAATTAAGGCTTTTTCCTTAGACCTGTGCTAAGAATTCGTCCTCAGTCATAATCTCTACGGTGCCAAGTGCCTGTGCTTTCTTCAGTTTTGAGCCTGCCTTTTCGCCGACGACTAAAATATCAAGGTTGCCACTTACGGCACTGATATTTTTAGCCCCAGCAGCAACGGCCTTTTCCTGGGCCTCCTTACGACTCATTTGTAAAAGCTTTCCTGTGAAAAGGATTGTCTTTCCTAAAAAAGGACCTTCTGTGACGGCTGCCACGGGTTGGTCGGCTTCGGTAGCCGTAAGGTTTACCCCTAATGCTTCCAGCTCTTCCAACATGGCGATGTTTGCAGGATCAGCAAAATAGGCACTAACGTTTTCTGCCACGGTAGGCCCTACATCTTTGATGTGTACATAGTCATCGTAGGTCCAGTCTTTTAGTTGTAAGACATGCTCAAGTTCTGCAGCCAGTAGTTTTGAAATCTTTTTGCCAAGGTGATGGATACTTAAACTGTGCAAAAGACGGTAGATAGGGTTTTGTTTGGCTTCCTCGATAGCAGCTCTTAAGTTGGTCGCGGATTTGGCCCCAAAACCTTCTAGTTGGGCGATTTGTTCATAGTCCAGTCGATAAATGTCTGGCAATGTTTTCACCCAACCTTGTTCCATAAAACGCTCAACAATGGAGCGGCCCAGCCCATCGATATTCATCGCAGGCTTAGAAACATGGAAAATAATCCGCTGTAGTACTTGCGCCGGGCATTCGTAGTTAGGGCAACGCCAGGCTGCTTCTCCTTCTTCCCGTATCAGCGGCGTAGAGCAAGATGGACATTTGTCGGGGAAAATGATAGTTTGTTCACTTCCATCCCGTAGATCATCAAGTGCTTTGACGATGTAGGGGATAACATCACCGGCACGCTCAATCAATACGGTATCGCCCAGGCGTAGGTCCTTTTCGGAAATAAAATCTTCATTGTGTAAGGAGATAGAAGAGATCGTCACGCCTGCTAAAGATACGGGCGCAACTTTAGCTACGGGGGTGATAGAGCCAATTTTGCCAATCTGGTATTCTACGGCATCTAGTTTCGTTGTCGCTTGCTTGGCCGCAAATTTATAGGCAATGGCCCAACGAGGGTGATGGCTGGTGTGCCCAGCTCGCTCTTGAAGGGTTCTGTCGTTTACCTTTACAACCATGCCATCTACTTCGTAGGCATAGGCTTCACGACCGTTTTCCCAGGTTGTACAAAACTCAATGACCTCCTGAATGTTTTTGCAGAGCTTGCGTTCTTTGCCATCAATTGGTACTTTGAAGCCTAGTTTCTCCAGTAGGTCTAAGCTTTCATAGTGAGTAGGGATAGCGTCAAGCTTATTTTCACCGGCGTCATTCGTAGCATAGCCAAGGGTGTAAAGAAAAGCCTCTAAATTACGGTCAGCAACTTCTCTGGGGTCTTTCATTCGTAGCCCGCCAGTAGCTGTATTGCGAGGGTTAGCAAATAAGCTTATCCCTTCTGCTGCCCGTTTCTTGTTGATAGCCTCAAACTTGTCTTTTCTGATGAGTACTTCACCACGCAGCTCTACTTTAGAGATGTTTAAATCACTGAAGGAAGCACTTAACGGCACAGAGCGAATAGCCCTTGCGTTGGCGGTCATTTCTTCTCCTTCCTGACCGTTACCTCGGGTAGCAGCCCTTACAAGTTGGTCGTTTTCGTAAACAAGGGCAACGCTTCCACCGTCAAATTTAGGTTCTACGGCATAAACGATATCCTCGTCTTCTGCCATGTTCAGCATTCGTTTTACCTGCTGGTCAAACTCCAGTAAATCCTCTGCGTTATAACTATTCGCAAGCGACAGCATGGGGGTAAGGTGAGGAACGGTAGGGAAATCGTTGCTTACATCACTAGATACCCGTTGGGTAGGTGAATCAGCGGTGATGAATTCCGGGTGATCTTTTTCCAGTGCTTCCAGCATTTTGTACAGCTGGTCGTACTCGAAGTCACTAAGTACTGGGTCGTTGTGTATATAGTATCGCCATTCGTGAAAAACAATCATTTCACGTAATTGGGCGTTACGAATAGCGGGAGATTGCGCCAGCAGCGTGGCGTCACCTTCCAGATAAGCTTTGGAGCGGGCAACCAGTTCTTTTTGTACAGGTGAGCTGTAAGTCATGCTTTAAAATGCTACTTAGTAAATATTCAAACCCAAAGTTAGAAAAACTAGTTGCTCTTGGTTACTTACCTTTGTGTTGTAAAATATAAATTTTCTATGGCTAAGTCATTGTTACTGATTTTTTCTGCCTTTCTATTCCTTCTGACACCTGCTTTTGCGCAGGGTGACGTTAAATGCGCAATCGCTTTTGACGAAGTAGATCCTTTTGATAGTTTACGTACGATTGGTTCGCAGGTCGTAGCATTAGGTTATCTGATTCCTAGTAGATACGAGTTAGAGGATGGTCCGAAAATAATCGAAGAGGCAGAAGCTATTTTGTTGTATTCTGAAAACGACAGTATCAGTAGCTTCTTTTTCAATCTTGTCTTACCAGAGTATAAACTTCAGCCCATTAAGCCAGGTATGAATGTGAAGCTTTTGCTGGATGATGATTCAGTCATAGGTTTTTATAATATCCCCGATGAAGGAGAGTTTGATCGGACTATCAATATGCGGGTTTACCAGCATACTTGTCCGATTCCATTGGATTATTACTACAAATTGGCTTACCATAAGATCGCTCAAATTAGGGTAGAGTATGAAAATCAAAACCGTACCCTGATGCTTAATGACGAGCAGCAGGAAGCATTGCGAGCAGCAATACAGTGTGTTGGTCGCCGGATAGGGTTGTATCCGATAAAACCATAGATGTTTGTTTTAAACGTCGTATTGATAAAGTTCCAGGTCTTCAATAATTCGGATCAGTTTATCAGCATACCGCGGATCTGTAGCGTAACCCGCTTTTTTCAATCCTCTTGCCCAGCCTTTGTAGTCAGTCGTCTTCAAGCGGAAAAGCTTTTGATAACGATCCTTTTGTAGGAGTTTGCTGTGAGCGGCGAAGCTTTCTTCTACCGTCTGAAACTTTCGGAAAAAGTCTTTGTGGTGATCATCGTTGAAGTTTGTACAATGTCCTTTAGCACATCTCTTTGAGAAACATTTAATGCCAAAATGATTGTTGTTTTCCCTGGCGAGTCGGCTTTCGCCAACATTGCTCTCCAGTAACCCTTGAGCAAGGGTGATGCTAGATGGAATACGATAGGTGCTCATTTCTTTAGCCGCTAATGTTTGATAAGTGCTAACATAGGCCAATTGCTTGCGGCGTTTCTCTCGTTGTGCGGGGGTGAGGTTGGATTCATTGGTTTCAGAATGATGCAAAGAAACATTTTGGGCTTGTACTGCATCATCTTCAAATGGATCAAAAAAGAGAGATTGTGAGGTCGTTGTCAAAAAACCACCTTCCCCTTTTTGCATAGAAAAGTTGATGGATATATCTTTATGAGTTACCATCCATGCCAATAGTAATAAGGCGCACATGCCCAGCCAGCGGCGGCGAAACCAGTCTTCAAAGTTTTTCCAATACAGTTCAAAGGAGGCTTTTAGTCTGGCAGGGGTGAGGTTTTCGTAAGGCTTCATGACACTATATGTTTGAATTTAGAACAAATTTAAACACTTTTGTTTTAAAAACAAATAATTGCAATTATTTTTGTTGAAGAGCGCAATTTTTTAAGTAAATGAACTGTTTTCACATCGCCTATTTCCCACAATCTCGGAAAAGCGTACCTTTGCGCTCGATAAAATTGAAACTACCTATGAAGAAGATAATATTACTTAGTGCTGTACTTATCGTCAGCCTCATTAGTTTACAAGGACAAGACCGTTACGGTCATCTCAATTTGGGTAACCTTATCGCTCAGATGCCGGAGGCTGTTGCTGCGAATGATAGCCTGGAAATTATGCAAGCGACCATGGTGGCTACCGGAGAAACGATGGCCCAACAGTTCCAGCGTGATGCCACGGCTTTTGTGAAAGCGGTGCAAGGAGGAGGCTTGACGCCGGTCAAGCAACAAGCACAGCAAGCCGCGTTGGAAAAGCGTCAGTTGGAAATCCAAAATTATGAGCAGGTGATCATCAATACGATTGGCCAGAAGCGCAATGAAATGCTAGCGCCAATCGTAGAGCGTGCTCAGGCGGCAATTGACGAAGTTGCTAAAGAGAATGGTTTTTTGATGATTTTTGACACCAGTATTTATGGTGCTATTATGTATGCTCAGGAAGCAGTAGATATCATGCCTTTGGTGAAAGCCAAATTGGGCATAGAAGAGTAAAGAAAGAATGCCTTGAATCTCAGGGTGCTTCAAAACAAACATGAGTCATCCCGAATTTTGATAAAACAGGGAAGCCAGACAATGATGAATGGCAAGACGTAACCTGTAGAGCGGTATCGAAGCATTTCGGTACCGCTCTCCTGTTCTATGGCACCATCGTCGAAAGAATAGGTTTATCCAACTTCCCCAGTTTGTGAGAATGCTAAGTAAAAAGTCGTAGACTAACATGACAATAGCCATTAACTTCATTCGATTATCCCAAAACCACAATCGAGGAGATTGCATAGCTAGTTCTGATTTACAGAATCGAAAGCCTTGTTCTGCTTCCCATCGGTGCATATAACTAAACATGACCTCCCATGCTTGAGCAGCTGTTTCAATAGGTAAGGAGGTGAGTAAATACATAGGGCCATTGTAATTGTGCTTATCCCTTACAATGATTAAATACAGCTGATTATCAGAGTATTCGAGGTGATTTACAGCAGCCCATGCGATAGAGACTTTCTTGAGTTTCTTGCGGTTTTTGTCCTGCACTATTTTACTGCGTACTCCTTTGAAAGACCGTGATAATAGATGTGTTTTCTTAGTTCCTTTTATAGCGTGATTCAGTAGGTGGTTTTTCTTCCATCGAATAACAAAATGTTGCTCAAAAGTGAAGAGGTATCGAAGCATTTTCTCATTAGCATATCCCCGATCAAAGACATGAAGTACGGCGTTTCCTACTTGTTGACTTATCTTTCGTAGCAAATTAAAAATAATATTGTCAGGGTCTTCTTTGTGCTTACCTCGTGTCGTCCACCAAGTCATTTGACATACACTAGGAACTCCACCTAAATGAGATAGGAAAACACCTGTCCAGTTAAATCCAGGAACACAAATACGTTTAGAAGGAGGGTCATAATAGCCCGGTCTTATTCTAGTCAGCCTTTTTGCTTTACTGCTAAATACACTACAAAGGCCTTCGGAAAACCAACTTTCGTGTTTTTCAATACAGCTATCGTCCCATAACATCAGTGGGCGTTTACCCTCCAGACACAAGGATTTCACCCGACTGACGCAACGATTAAATAAGAAATCATCAATCAAATCGGATGACCACTTTTTACTACGAAGGAGATTGCTTATTCGTTTAGTACCAGCAGGGGCATGATCCATTCCACATACATAGCCACCTAACTCGCTGAGCAACAAGCCCATTGCGCGATCTCTAAACAAGAGAATAGTCACGAATAAATCAAAAAAGGTTCGTACTAAACGTTTATCAATCTGCTCGTCTAATTGATGACGAAAATCACAAGTGTAGCGATCTATTTGGTTTAATAAAAAGGAACTCGCATTTTGAACACTGGTAGACTTTGACTTACTTTGTAGTATCTCTAAAAACATAGGCCTTTTGAGTTGTTCTTGAAGTGTGGTTACTCCTCGAATTTACTCAAAAGGCCTTTTTTGTCAAAACCGACTAAAATTCGGGATGACTCATGTTTTTATGTGTTTAGTGTAGAAAATCAATACCAACGACTTTTTTAGTGGTTAGTTGCCGGCAGCTGCGGGGACATCATAGGATACATTAAAGTCATCAAGAACCGCGTCCAAAATCCGATCTTCACCTTTGATATAGCCATCCTTGATACTGTGGCCAAAGAGTTTACCCATCGTATTCCAGTAGGTAGCCGTTATCCCACCCCGTAAATCTTTAATCAGTTCATACATGGGGGTGTCGAGTTCCCGCTCAATCATTTTGATGAGGATTAACCCCTGTGTTTTACTCAGATTTTTGAGAGGGTCGGCAAATTCATCTTTTAGTTCTCTTTGAAGTTGACGAATATAGCGCTTGGATTCTCGATTAGAGAGATTGTTTAAGGCGTATTCTGTTTCTCTAAAAATACGAATTGCTTGCACGGCGTAAGGGTAAACTTTGAGCGCATACTGGCGATAGCGACGATAGCGACGATAGTCATCCTCATTTTCAAATGCACGTAAGGAAGAAATTGAAATTCCTTCGAGGCTGGCGACAATCAGGGTGTCTCCGCAATCATCAATCATGTATTTGTAGTACTGATCATTTACTCTGGTGTAGCCTCCTGTTTCCTGAGCGGTCAGGCTGGTTCCAAAAAAGATGATCAGGCTACTTAAAATTAGGTACTTCATAACATTCGGCTTTTATGCTTTTTCAGCATTTCACTTTGACACTATCCTTAAGATACCGCATTTGCACCATTTGGCGGGTGCTGTTTTGGGGTATTTCGTAATTGAGACGTCAAAGCTCTGGATAATAACGCTTACAGGAGCTATTTAGTCGGGAAAATGTAGAAGAATTTTAGTGCTTTAGCAACAATTGGGACAAACTATTCACTGATTATCATGGTTTTAGAAGGAGGGAGGGTATGTCTTCAGGCTTGCGCGAGGCCTTAGTTTAAGAAATGTTTAACGCATTGGGTACCCATCCTATACATCTTGTGATGACGTCTAGCGTTTTATATATGCTTGATTGAACATGTTATCCCTTTTGAACCAAATAAAAAAATTGCCTCTCATGCGATTATCAATAATCACAATGGTTCTGGCACTCTTCATTGCCTCACCAGAAGCCGGGGCTCAGTACTTCGGCCGTAACAAACCTAATTACGAAAACTTTGATTTCAAGGTTTTAAAATCGCCTCATTTCGAGTTGTATCACTACCTCGATAATGATGCCTATATCCAGAATTTTGTCGCTCAGGCGGAAGAATGGTATTGGCAACACCAAGCGATCTTACACGACACGATCAAGGAACGAAACCCTTTTATTCTCTATGCGAACCATGCTGATTTTCAGCAAACCAATGCTATCGGTGGTAGTATTGGAGTGGGGACTGGCGGAGTGACGGAGGCCTTTAAAAATCGGGTCATTATGCCCATTGCTATGTCGAACCAGCAAACGCACCATGTTTTGGGGCACGAGCTGGTACATGCTTTTCAGTATAACATGATCATTAATGGTGACTCTACGAGCCTGCGTAATCTGGGAAATCTTCCGCTTTGGATGGTAGAAGGCCTGGCAGAGTACTTGTCGATAGGATCAGTGGATGCTCATACAGCAATGTGGATGCGCGATGCCGTTTTGCACGATGATTTTCCTACTCTGAAGGAACTCAATAACCCTAAATATTTTCCCTATCGCTATGGGCAGATGTTTTGGGTATTTGTCACTGGTTTAAAAGGGGACGATATTATAGCCCCTTTCTTTGAGGAAACAGCGAAGTATGGTTTTGATGCTGCATCTAAGCGAGTCCTCGGTATGGGAAGTGACGATCTTTCGAAATTATGGAAAAACAGTATTGTTGATTATTATCAAAAAATGATTGACGGCCGAACAGAGCAGTTTCCTGGAAAAGAATTGATCAGTAAAGAAAACGGTGGCCGGTTGAACATTGCTCCTGAAATCAGTCCTAATGGTCGTTATGTGATTTTTCTTTCCGAGAAAGATGTTTTTGGCATTGACCTTTTTCTGGCGGAAGCCCGCACAGGTAAAGTTATTCGTAAGGTAGCGAGCAGTACCCGTAGCGGCCATATCGATGATTTCAATTATATCGAATCATCAGGTACTTGGTCGCCTAATAGCCAAGAATTTGCTTATGTGGGCGTTGCGAAAGGCGACAATATTCTTCTCATCAGTGATGCAGAAACCGGTAAAACTACTTTTGAAGAACCAATCCCAGGCGTGCCAGCTTTTAGCAATCCAGCATGGTCGCCAGATCGCCGAACGATTGTGGTGACGGGCTTGGTAAATGGCCAAGTAGACTTATACGCTTTTGATATTCGTACTAAAAAGGTGACCCAGTTGACGGACACCCCTTTCTCTGAACTGCACGCAAGTTGGTCAGAAGACGGTAGCCGGCTCTATTTTGCAACCGATGAAAGCAGCATGCGCGAGGATAGCCGTCCTTTTGGGAAATACCACTTTAATATCGCCGAGTTGGATGTAGTTTCAGGGGTGGTCACGAATTACCCCTTCTTTCCAGGAGCAGATAACCTGAATCCGGAAGAAGATGCGAACGGAAACATCGTTTTCTTATCTAACCGTGATGGCTATCGCAATTTATATCGTTACGATAAGGCTACCGCAGAGATGGTACAGTTGACAGATTTGATCACCGGCGTGAGTGGTATCACTCATTTCTCTCCTGCATTTAGCATTGACAGGAAACGCAATCGCTTGGTGTATACCTATTTTAGTTCTCAGGGCTATCGCATTTATCAGGCGGAAGCCGAGGATTTATTGACAGAAGTGGTAGACCCTATGGCAGTAGATATGACGGCTGCGACTTTACCTAAAGTAAATAAAAGAGCCCCGAGTATCGTAGATCCATTGTTAGCGTCGAATACAGCCGGAGTTGATTTAAACGATAGCCTTTCTCTACAGCCAGCAATTTACCAATCTAAATTTAAGCTAGACTATATCGGCGGCGGCGGCGGTGTAGGTATTGGAAGTAACCAAACCTTTGGGACGACTACTGGTGTTGCTGGTGGTGTAGACCTGATGTTTAGCGATATTTTGGGTAACAACCAGTTCTTTACCAGTATTGCCATGAACGGTGAGCTGATAGATGTTGGTGGCGTTGTGGCGTATATTAATCGCAAGAACCGAGTTAATTGGGGCGTTTCCCTGTCTCACCAGCCTTTCCGTAGTTTTAACGGAAGTGAAATTGAATTGAGAGATACACTTTTCGGAACCGGAGGAGAACCTATTTCTCTGGTCGATCGACAATCGTTATTTGAGACCAGGATTTTTCAGGAACAGCTTGGTGTATTCGGGCAGCTTCCACTGTCTAGTACGATGCGTGTAGAGCTGAATGCCAATTATTCCCTTTACTCTGGGCGTTTAGACCGTCGTGATTTTTACTATCAGCCAAACACTTACCTTTTAGTAGGGCAAGAACGTAACAAGGTAGATGATATCCCGGGTTTTCAAATTGGGCAAGTAGAAGCTGCCTGGGTGAGCGACAACTCCTCCTTTGGGATGGCGGCTCCGCTAAACGGGCATCGTTACCGAGTGGCGTTGGGTAAGTATTTTGATGAATACAATTTTACTTCTGCTACCGTAGATTTTCGGAAATACGAATTTGTGCGGCCAGTGAGCTTTGCTTTTCGTGCTACCCACTATGGTCGTTATGGTGGCAACAGCGACCAATTGTTTCCTCAATACTTGGGCTACCCTTGGTTTATTCGTGGATTGAATACAGCAGCTGGCCAAGAGATTTTCTTAGGTTCCGGTCGAGATTTCGACGAATTGACAGGGTCTAAAATTCTGGTTTCCAGTTTTGAGGTACGCTTGCCGTTTACGGGGCCAGAGCAGTTGGCGTTGATAAAGTCAAAAGCCTTGTTCTCTGACTTCAACCTCTTTATTGATGGAGGAATAGCCTGGACGCGGAACGATCAGCTTAGTGGCCCTATTTATACCCTGGATCGTAATGGAGAGCCATTGATTAATCCAGAGACAGGTAATCCTTTTGTTGCGTATCCAGAAGTGAAGCCTATTTTTACTGCGGGTGCTTCGTTAAGGATCAATCTGTTTGGTGCTTTGGTAGTGGAGCCTTATTATGCCGTACCGCTGGTGAAGAACACCCGCGGGGTCTTTGGGTTGAATTTGATTCCGGGCTGGTAGGAGTAAGGAATAATCTGAAAACTTGACTAAAGGGAGCCGAGTGATTGATACAAGTTGGGATCAATCACTCGGTTTCTTATTTTTTGCACCTGTTGAGAAAAAGAAAGTCATAACATGCATTTTTAGCAAGTACGATATGTCAATTACCAATAAGCCGTTGTAATTTCGCGGATGATTCCGTACCTCCATTTACGACTTTCCGTTTTACAGTTTTTGCAATTCTTTATTTGGGGCAGCTGGTTTGTAACAGCGGGCACCTACTTGCAAGGCACATTAGGCTTTAGTGGCTTAGAGGTGGGGATGATTTATGGGACTACAGCTATTGCCGCGACTATTTCTCCCTTTCTTTTAGGCGTTCTTGCTGATCGTTTTTTTTCTACGGAAAAAATCTTGGGCTTGCTGCACATTGTTGGTGGAGGTTTGTTGTTTTGGGTCTCACAGGTGCAGGAGTTTGCCTGGTTTTATCCGTTAATGTTGCTGTATGTGCTTTGTTATTTACCAACCTTTAGTTTATCAAATGCGCTGTGTTTTCATCACATTGAAGATACCAAGCGAGATTTTCCACGGATTCGAGTTTGGGGTACTGTTTCTTGGATCATGGCAGGGCTGTTAATAAGTTGGTTGAAAGTGGAAGATCAAGTGTTGCCCTTTCAGATAGCGGCTACCTGTTCGGTATTACAGGGACTTTATTCTTTAACGCTACCTGCAACGCCTCCGCAAAAGCAAAAAGAAAATTTGTTACAGAGTCTACGTGGATCTGAAATGCAGGCTTTGTTCAAGGATCGTTCGCTCGTAGTGATGGTTATCGCAATAGCGCTTATTTGTATTCCTTCTTCTTATTACTACAGTTTTGTTAATCCATTTTTGAATGAATTTGGGGTAACCAATGCTGCAGGAAAAATGGCCTTGGGGCAGATCACGGAAATCATTTTTATGCTAGCGCTGCCCTGGTTTTTTGTTCGGTGGCGTTTGAAGTACATCATTTTTGTGGGTTTACTGACCTGGGGCTTGCGTTATGGCTGTTTTATTCTCGGGATTCATTTTCATTCAGAAGCTTGGCTGATGTTGGGGATAGGAATGCATGGACTGGCCTATATTTTCTCGATGTTATCTGCACAGATTTATCTGGATACTCGGGTGCCTGTTCATTTACGGGGTACAGGGCAGGGTTTTTATTCTTTACTCACGCTGGGAATCGGTGTTTTTATTGGTTCCACGATTGCTGGTCAGACTGTTAGTGCCCATACGCTTGCTGATCATTCCCATAATTGGGCACAAATTTGGTGGCTTCCGACTTGGTTTGGCGTTGCCGTAGCGTTTGGCTTTCTCTATTTTTTCAAAGGGAAGCAGCGGGCTTAGAGCAAGTCTCAAACAAGCTCTTAGTAAGTCTAATTTTTATTCTAATTTTGTTTTTGTGTCGATTGTATTGCTGTTTCTTTCTTATTAAAACTCCTCATGGGATATTCTGCGCATAATTTATCGGATACGATTGTGGCCTTAGCTACTCCGCAGGGAGTGGGGGCGATTGGGGTGATTCGGCTTTCAGGGCCGGCAGCGATTTCCATTGTCGACGAGACCTTTAAAGGAAAAAACCTAGGTGAACAAGCTAGTCACACCGTGCATTTTGGTACTATCCGTGATGAAGAAAATAAGATACTAGATGAAGTATTAGTGACCCTGTTTGTGGCGCCAAGCTCTTATACGGGTGAAAACGTGGTAGAGGTAAGTTGTCATGGTTCTGATTTTATTATCCAGGAGCTGATGCGGTTGTTTATTCGTCAGGGTGCGCGTTTGGCGCAAGCGGGAGAGTTTACGATGAGGGCTTTTTTGAATGGACAGATGGATTTGAGTCAAGCAGAGGCGGTAGCTGATTTGATAGCTTCTAGTTCGGAGGGGAGCCATGAATTGGCTATGCAGCAGATGCGAGGTGGTTTTAGTAATGAAATTGCTGCTTTACGCCAACAACTGATCGATTTTGCAAGTCTAATTGAGCTAGAGCTAGATTTTGGTGAAGAAGATGTAGAGTTTGCCAACCGGGATGACCTGCGAGAGTTAGTAGAAAAAATACAAGGGGTACTGCGGCGGTTGATTCAGAGTTTTCAGCTAGGCAACGTCATCAAGCAAGGCGTAAATACCGTTATTGCGGGCCGGCCGAACGCTGGCAAGAGTACCCTCCTGAATGCTCTGCTGAATGAAGAGCGTGCAATAGTAAGCGAAATTGCCGGCACCACTCGTGATACCATTGAAGAAGTCTTAAATATAAAAGGTATCCAGTTTCGGCTGATCGACACTGCCGGAATTCGGGAAGCAGAAGATGCTATTGAAGCCATTGGCGTAGAAAAAACCATGGAGAAGGTACGGCAGAGTAGTCTGCTCGTCTACGTTTTTGATGTAGTAGAAACCCAACCTGCAGAGGTTCGGGCTGACCTTGCTAAGCTGGTGACGCCCGGTATGCATGTGCTGGTGGTAGCGAATAAAATGGACTTGAATCCGTATACGAAGTGGGAGGACTATAGCTCCACCCCCGGCCCCTCCTTTTCGATCCACCCCGAGCCCCTCCCTAGAGGGAGGGGAGGTGAACTGAAAGGTTGGAGGACGGCAAATCCGGGAAGTTATGATAAGCTGAAAGCCTATGCGCGTGAAATGCGTAGAGAGCAAACACTAGCAGAAAAAATGCTTTGGGAGAGACTACGTAAGCGACAGGTTGCGGGGCAAAAGTTTTTGAGACAGCACATTGTCGGATATTTTATTGCAGATTTTTATTGTGCGGAAAAACAGCTTGTCATTGAGGTGGATGGTGGCTATCATCAATTACCTGAAGTTCAGCTATCTGATGAAGAGAGAACGAAGATTTTAGAACAAAGTGGTTACCATGTTCTTCGGTTTACAAACGAAGAGATTTCTCAGGATATTGATGCGGTTATAAGATCTGTTTTTCGAAAACTTCATGATCCTTTTTCCCTCCCTGGAGAGGGAGGGCCAGGGTGGGTCGAAAAGGAGGGGCCGAGGGTGGAGCAAAACAACTGGGTACCCATCATCGCCCGCGAGGGCATGAACGTACCTCACCTCAAAGACAAACTCTATGAGGCTGTGCTTTCGGAGAAGGTGAATGCCGATAGTACCATTGTGAGCAATGCTCGCCACTATGAAGCATTGGAAAAATCCTACGAAGCACTAGCTGCTGTGTTGGAAGGGATGGCAACTGGGGTGACCTCCGACTTTATAGCGATGGATATTCGACGGTCATTGCATCATTTGGGAGAAATTACGGGAGAGATATCTACGGATGATTTATTGGGGAATATTTTTGGGAAGTTTTGCATTGGGAAGTAGAAAAAAACAAAAAAACATGAAACAACCACCCTTGTATCAACAAGCCTTCATGCAATCCATCGAATCTACGGTGCTCGAAATTCGGGAGGAGTTTCCTAAGTTGTTGGATGGTGATGTGGTATTTGCTTTTGATCAACTCGTTACCTATTTTCAGACCCTGGCGAAGGGGAAAGAGGCCAAAGAGCCATTGTCTTCTTCTGACAGGCGTCAAGCGCTTTTAGATGAAATACTCAACGTTATTGAAGAAAGGGAAGAGTTGGAAGCCGACTCGTCAGTTGTCAATAATCCCGAAATTAAACCTAATGGCAATCCGATACCTTCGTTGCCGGCATTTTATGCAACATGTATAAAAACGCTATCAAAATCCGTGCGATTATGGAGCAAGGAGGGAGGAAAGACGGGGTACCTAAACTACATTAGTAATTTCCTCTAAGTTGTTGGTTGAAGCGTGCCAGTAATCATTCTTTCATTTTCTCGTTCAGGAAATCAAGGCACAATTGGTTGAATATACTCGCCTTTTCGATAGAAACGACATGGCCGCATTTGGGTACAATCTTCAAGTTGGTATACTGGCTGTGCATCTTTGCGTATGCTTGGGCAGCGTAAAGAAAAAGGTGATCCTGGGCACCACTCACAAGTAAATGAGGATGTGATAGTGGTTGTTGAAAAAGCCTCTTAAGTGTTTTGTTTAGACCATAATACATGTTGGTCCATTTACGGAATTCCTCGGTAGTGAGTACGCGTGATTCCTTAATGAAAACTTTTCTCGATTTTTGGTGATTGGTGCGCGGCATCATAATCAGCGCACTAAGTTTGTAGAAGTTGGGATAGCCAATGATTTTGGCCAGTCCTAAGCTCATGGAAGCCAGTACTTTTAGCTTGGTGTTTAACTGTAGGATAGGCCCTGATAAGATGATAGACATGGTTTGTTTCGGGCGTAATTCCCGCATCTCTAAAACAATAATAGCACCTAAGGATACCCCTACCAGATGAGAGGCTTTGATCTTTAAATGGTCAACGACTTGCCAGATGGCAGTAGCAATGGCTTCAAAGGTGTAAACATCAGCAGCGTTGCTGCGTTTAGCCATCTCGCCGTGCCCGGGCAAATCGATAAGGAGCAGGTTGTAAGTTTGACTCAAGTCATCAATTTGCCTACGCCAAGTCCTTGTACTTCCTCCTGCGCCATGTACAAATAGCATCCAAGCCGCATTGGGCTTGTCGCAAGGGTAGGTTTCGTAATAAAGCAATTGATTGTTTGACATGCAGTAAAAACGTATTAAGGACAGAGTGGTTATTTTTTCGGCCTGTTATTATGCCAAATGATAGCCTTTGTTAGGAAGTATGCTGATAAAAATCAACACAAAGTACTTCTTCTGTGTTAAAACAATGATAACTTGAGGATAGATATAACCACTGGCCATGAAAAATGAACTTGCTTCCGCTAAAATTCCTGCCCAAATTGCAGCAGAACTGGAGGAGTTAGAGAATGTACTCGACCAATCGATTCCTGCTAAAAGTTTGGATCGCAACCTCCTTGTTGCTACTTGGAACATTAGAGCATTTGGGAATATCACTGAGGAATGGCAGTCGGATAAAAATGATTCTCCTCGTAGAGATATGCATTCGCTCTACCTGATTAGTGCTATTGTAGAGCGGTTTGATGTCATTGCTATTCAGGAGGTGAAAGCCAATGTTGCCGGGTTGCACCAAATGATGGAAATATTGGGTGATGACTGGAGTTTTATCCTTACAGATGTTACCGAAGGAGATGCAGGAAACGGCGAGCGAATGGCCTTCGTATTTGATACACGTCGAGTAAAACTCTCAGGTCTCGCCTCGGAGTTGGTTGTTCCGAAAGAACAGCTTGATAACATTTCAGCAGGAGCTTTAAGAGAGCAGTTTGCCCGCACGCCTTATGCTGTGAGCTTTAAGAGCAAAAACGAAACGTTTATTCTGGTAACCCTCCATATTCTCTATGGCAAATCTAGTGGAGACCGTATTCCAGAACTTAAAGCAATTGCGGACTGGATGGCAAAGTGGGCTTCTGGCTCCGATAGTTATAGTGATAATTTAATTGCCTTAGGAGATTTTAATGTAGATGCTCGGGGTGATTTGTTACACGAAACTTTTATCTCCAGCGGGTTGTATATTCCTGATGATTTAGCTGCAGTGACCAGGAGTATTTTCAATACGAGCAAATTTTATGACCATATTGCTTGGTTTAATGGGCGTAGCAAAAAATCCAAGCTGAATATGGAATACATTAAGGGAGGAAACTTCGACTTTGTTCCGCATGTATTGAAAAACAGAGACCTCAATACCCAGCAAATCTCTTGGATGATTTCGGATCATTATCCGCTTTGGGCGGAATTTTCTATTCGGGATTAGTAAGATCCTCTTCCAACTTCAATATGTCTGTCGTCCTTGCACGGGTTTTATCAAGGAGTTCTTTATTGGTAATCAAGGATTGCCCATAGGATGGGATCATCGTTTTTATTTTCTTGGTCCATTCAGGAGAAGCGAGATTATCGGGGAAGCATTTGGCCAACACCTCGAGCATGATTGATACCGAGGTAGATGCTCCGGGAGAAGCTCCCAGAAGGGCAGAAAGTGTTCCATCGGAACTGCTCACTACTTCGGTGCCAAACTGAAGCTTACCGCCTTTTTTGCCATCTTTTTTGATGATCTGAACGCGCTGCCCTGCCGTTTCTTGTTCCCAGTCTTCAATCTTTGCTTCCGGGTAATATTGCTGGAGGAAGCTGAACTTATCTTCTTTATCCTGTAGTACCTGCTCTACTAAATATTTGGTAAGGTCCAGGTTTTTGGCACCGGCTGATAGCATTGGCCAAACGTTGTGCATTTCAATAGAGAGGAAAAGATCAAGGTAGGAGCCATTTTTTAAAAATTTGGTAGAAAACCCTGCATAAGGGCCAAACAGCAGACAGCGTTCACCATTGATCATTCGGGTATCTAAATGAGGCACCGACATGGGAGGGGAACCCACTGCGGCCTTACCATAGACTTTGGCCTCATGTCGTTGGATAACATCTTTGTTATTGCAGCGCAACCATTGCCCGCTCACGGGGAATCCGCCAAAGCCATTGGCTTCCGGAATGCCTGATTTGTCTAGTAGTTTCAAGGCACCGCCGCCAGCACCGATAAACACAAAATCGGCTAATGTTTCTTTACTCTTTCCAGTAGTGAGGTTTTCTGTACCCACTAGCCAGCGGCCATCTGGTTGCTTTTCGATATCCTGTACTTCGTGCGCCATATTCACCTCTACGCCCTTCAGATCCTCGAGATAGCGGATCATGCCGCGCGTGATATCGCCAAAGTTAACGTCGGTTCCAATAGCCATTCGGGTAGCTGCAATCGGATCTTCGCCCGTGCGTCCTTCCATCATGAGAGGAGTCCATTCAGTGATCTGCTGGGGATCCTCTGAGTAAAGCATATCTTCAAAAATGGGATACTGCACCATGGCTTCGTAGCGCTTCTTGAGGAAAGCAACATTATCAGCACCCCAAACTAGCGACATGTGATCGATGTCATTGATGAATGCTTTCCTTTGAGACAAGTTTCCTCTTTCTTTGAGGTAGGCCCAAAACTGCTTGGATACTTCAAATTGTTCTGAAATCCGTAAAGCTTTACTCAGATCTATCGACCCGTCTTCTTTTTCCGGAGTATAGTTTAGTTCACAAAAAGCCGAATGCCCGGTGCCCGCATTGTTCCAGGCATCGGAGCTTTCTTGTCCGGCCTTATCTAGCCTTTCAAAAATGGTAATTTGTGCATTTGGGAGCAGCTTTTTGAGTAGTACCCCTAGCGTAGCGCTCATGATTCCGGCCCCAATGAGGGTGATGTTTTGCTTAGATTGCTCAATGTTCATTTAGCTGTCAATGATTTTCGTTTGAGGCAAAAAACTGCTTGTGTTGCAATCTACTTGATCGCAAGGAGTCCGTAAGTTACGGAACTTGTATATTTTGCCCATTTCTGAGGGAGTATCCCAAATAGTGTGTATCGCGCAGAGACGAAGAGGCGCAGAGCTTTTTTATTGCAAGTAGATACATTTCGACAATTTAGTTAGACACAGTTGGCTGGACACCCTTATTTCTGATCGCTAAAAGTAATCAGTTCTGCCGCTTGCTAACCCATAAAGCCAGCCAAGAAAACAAGGTAATCCCTAGCAGGTCGCAAAACATATCCCATAGTTCAAAGTCGCGTGTTGAAAGGGCCATTTGTGTAAACTCCTCCAGTATTGCAAAAATCAGTACGAGCAAACCTCCCAAGAGTATTTGATGGCCAAAGACGGCAACTTTCCTGTTTTTTAATGCCAGGTTGACCAAAAAAGCAAGGATGCCATAAAGGAAAAAGTGCCCCAGTTTATCCCCAAAGGGCAGGTGCCTGACGAATTTACTAAAACCTATGCTGTGGCCAAGGTCTGCCTGGATGATGATCCAGAAGATAAAGGTCATAAAAGACAGTGCTAAGACCGGCCAAAAAAGTTGTTTTATTGTTAGTTGTTTCATTAGTCAAAGTACTTTGAATTTAAAAGTTGATGACTATAACTGAATAAAAACCACATTTATTTTCCCGGAAGGAAAATTTTGGAGCTTAACTATAGGGTGCTTTTTTTTGCGGTATGCCTCTGGACTAAATTAGTGCGCAGGCCGATGGGCCGTAGCGCGAGGCGCGGAGCGACTAAGGACGAGCTGGCGTAATGGTAGTGCGACGCAAAGCAAGCACTAGGAATGGAGCAAGCGGTAGCCAGCGCAGCGCCGCTACGGCCCCAAAAAAGATTATGTAGGAAAGCGCTACCCTTTTTTCTGTACCATAAAAGCTGGGGGTATGCCTTTTTAGCAGTTCGGCAAGACTACAGGTAGGTTGAAAGCTAGTCCGCCTTCTGAAGTTTCTTTGTACTTGTGATTCATGTCTTGGGCGGTATCCCACATGGTTTTTACGACCACATCAAAGTTTACTTTACAATCATCAGGATCGCCGGAGAGTGCCAGGTTGGTAGCAGTTATTGCTTTGATTGCTCCCATGGTATTGCGCTCAATGCAGGGTACCTGAACCAGCCCTCCGATGGGGTCGCAGGTAAGGCCAAGGTGGTGTTCCATTGCTATTTCGGCGGCCATGAGTGCCTGTTTGGGGCTTCCGCCTAAAACCTCGGTGAGACCAGCAGCAGCCATAGCGGAAGAAACGCCAATTTCGGCTTGACAACCACCCATGGCTGCGGAAATGGTAGCCCCTTTTTTGAAAAGGCAGCCCACTTCACCCGAGGCGAGTAAAAAACGTTCGACATGGTCTAATGTATTGCAATCACAAAAACAATACATGTATAAAATCACGGCAGGAATCACCCCTGCTGCGCCATTTGTTGGGGAGGTGACTACCCTGCCTAGCGCTGCGTTTTCTTCGTTGACCGCGAGCGCGAAACAACTTACCCACTTGTTGACGGTTACAAAATCTCGGGACGATTTCATTACGAGCGCTAGCCACTCGTCGCGATTACTAAAAGCTGCCCCTTTGAGTAATTCCTGGTTTAGCTTGTAGGCGCGGCGGCGGACGTTTAAGCCTCCGGGCAAAATACCCTCGGTGGTGACACCTCGGTATACACAATCCAGCATCGCTCGGAAAATGCCATCCATTCTGCTTTTGAAGGACCGGAAATTGCGAAATCGCAGCTCGTTGGCCCAAACAATATCCGAAATCCGACAATCGTGCGTATTGGTATAGTCCAGTAATTCCGATCCCTCGTCGATCGGGAACGGTAGCCACGCTTGCCGGATATCTGTTTGGGATACGCCCTCTTGTTCGATAAACCCACCACCGAGAGAATAGTAGGTGTGTTCTTCTATCAATTCATCCTTATAGAAGGCCTTAAAGGTAAGGGTGTTGGGGTGGCCGGGGAGGCTGTGCCCATGGAAGATGATGTCTTGTTTTGGAGAGAAAGTGATATCGTTCTTATTGACTTCCAGTCGTTCCTCCCGAAGAATTCGTTCAATGATGGCGGGAATTTCCTGGGTGTCAATAATGACGGGGTCGTGGCCTTCCAGGCCTAGCTGTACGGCCACATCGGTGGCGTGCCCGCGGCCTGTTTTTGACAGTGAGCCATAGAGGTGAACCTGGAGGTGGTCAATGTCTTTTCCCCAAAGTGCTGCCGCAAACTGGGTTGCAGCATTCCAAGGGCCGAGCGTATGCGAGCTGGATGGGCCGACGCCGATTTTGTAAATATCAAATATGCTTAAGCGTTCCATAGTAAAACACTTGTGGTGACCACTGATTAGCAGTGGCAATGGTGGTTAGGGCAAAGTACCTTACGGCAGCTACACTTTGGTAGAAGTAAATACGGAATTTATTCCTACCTCTTAGCGGGTGCAAAGCTACAGGTTTTAAACAGGTAAGCTCATAAAATAGGCAAAATAAAAACGGCTAAGCACGTGAGTGCCTAGCCGTCAATTATCCAAAGGGTTACTTGGGAAAGTGTTTGGGTATTAATGCAAAAAAAATATTAACGAAGACGGAAGGTAGATGACCCTAGGAACCCTACGTCGGTATAGGCACTTAGCGTATAGTTTCCGGCATCGAGTTTATTCTCCAGTTCATGGGTGAAGGTCAGGCGCTGTGATTCCGTCAACTCCTCCTCACGGGCTTCTACGGCCATGATATCCTGTGGCTGACCATCAAGTGGGCGGACGGTCGTAGTGATGTAGTCCGTGCGGGGAATCGGTGTTCCCGTTTCGTCAGTAATCACCAGGTAAATAGGGCGTGAACCCTGGTAGTCAGCTGGTACGCCTTCCAACTCAAAGCTGGCTGTAATCCTACGTGCTCTTCCTGATTTGGCCGTTGCATTACCACTCTTTACCTCTGGAGAAATCTCAAAAGAAGTGGCCTTGAAGCTTTCATAAGTCAGTGCTTTAATCTCACTGTCTTTTTGCACATTGGATTCATTGAGTATTGTATTTTGCTCTGTAGACATAGCCAGGTCGCCTTCGAGTACGCCAATTTCCAGGCGTAAAGAATCGTTTTGAGCCAGCATACTGTCCATGTTCAATTGCAGGTCCTGCTTGATCCGCTGCAATTCTTCGATCTGCGCCCGTAGATCGTTGATTTCGCCAGCAGAACTACGCTTGGCCTTGCTCAGTGCTGCTTTAGCACGGTTTAGGTCTTCTTGCGATTGTGCCATTTGCCCTTGCAGGCTATTATTTTCCTGGGCTAGTTCGTCGTATTGCATGACCATGCTGTCTACTTCGGCAGCTAGTTCATCCCGGAGGGTGGACATATCTTCCAAAGAAGCTGTTACCGCCATTTTGTCGGCTTGTAGTTTGTCTACCTTGCCGGAGGTGCTGCTACCCCAAATTAAAGAACCGATTAGTGCGATCGCCAGTAATACCACCGCAACGATTAATCCGCTTTTTTGATTTTTCATAATCTCTAAGAAGTTTGAATAAAAATGTAGGCTACCCTTTGGTGGGGTAACCAATAGATGATGTTGTGTAAAAAAAGTCTTGTTAACTGGAGAAATAAACCTTCATTAAGTGATCAATACGTAATCACTTGAAATCATGCTTTTTTAATGAGGTTTAAATTGTACCTGAAGGCAGATAATTAAAATGTCGTGGTAGAAAACTCACATAGATGTGTATTGCGCAGAAAACAAACTGCGATTTTTCTCAAGTTTTCCAAATAGTTAAATCGCTTATTTAACTATTGTGAAAAACAAAATCACTTTTTGTTTTCGTGCTGTTCTTTATTTACGGGATTTAAAACGGCGCGGGATTCTTAATATTATGTTAAAATTGCTTTTTTTCTCAGAAAAAGGCTAGTCTAAGTTAGATGCGCTCGAAATAACGTCTTCTTTCCCAGTCGGTTACCGATTTTTCGTAAGCACGGGATTCCGTTTGAAAAAAATGGGTGTAATGGGCTACAACGTCTTCGCCAAAGGCATTTTTTGCGAAGCTACTTTGTGAAAATAATGCCGTTGCATCTGCCAAAGAGGTAGGCACCATCTCCAATTCTTTGGCCGCATAAACATCTCCACTAAAAGCTTCGGGCGGCGCTGTTTGGTCTTTTATACCCTGTAAACCTGCCGCTAGTGAAGCCGCAAAAGCGAGGTAAGGGTTGCAGTCTGCGCCTGGGATGCGACACTCTATTCGCAAACTTTCGCCTTTTCCAACTACGCGAAACCCTGCTGTGCGATTGTCATAGCTCCACGCCAGGCGTGTGGGTGCCCATGAGGCATCCTGGTACCGTTTGTAGGAGTTGACGGTAGGTGCAAAGAAAGGCATGACCTCTGGCGTATATTTCATCCACCCTCCCAGAAACCAGCGAAAGATGGGCGAACAGGCAACACCACCAAACGACTCTTTGCCAGCGAAGGCATTTTTGCCATCCTTCCATAAACTCAGGTGGATGTGGCAGCTTGATCCCGCCTGGTCTTCGGCGTATTTGGCCATAAAGGTTACGGCGTAGCTCATGCTGTCTGCCACTTCCTTGAGGCATTGTTTGTAGACGACGTGCCGGTCGGCCATTTCCAGCACTTCAGCGTAGCGAATATTCAGTTCGTGCTGGCCGAGGCCCCATTCTCCCTTGGAGGTTTCTACCGGCACCCCCGAACGCTGCAAGTGGCGACGCACCCGCCCGTGGAAGTTTTCGGTACGAGAGCCTTGCAGGATGTGGTAGTCTTCCAAGTACCAGCCTACGGCTTTTAAATCTTGGTAATGCTGTTCGTGTGCCTGGCGGTAAGAATTTTCAAAGAGGTAATACTCCAGTTCAGAGGCCCCGGCAGCGGTATAGCCCAAGGTTTGAAGCTGCTGCATTTGGTTTTGCAATATGGATCTGGGGGCAATGCTTTCTAATTGATGTTCGTCGTTATGAACATCTGCCAATACGATAGCTGTTTTGTCCAACCAATCAGCAATCCGTAAGCTCTTCAGGTCAGGAACGAGGTGGAAGTCGCCGTAGCCTTTTTGCCAGTTGGCAGAAGCATAGCCGGGCATTGGCTCCATTTCCATATCCGTTGTAAGGAGATAGTTGCAGGCGTGGGTGCCTTCCTCGGCAATTTTTTCAACAAAGAAATCTGCAGCAACACGCTTCCCCACCAAGCGCCCGTAATGGTCGGTGAAAGCTACGATGATGGTTTCTATTTCTTCGACCGCTACCATCGTGTACAGTTCTTCCATACTCAACATTCCTTTTAGCGTCATCTTTGGTGCCCTTTTTGTGTAGGGGTAAAGGTAAGCGCTTCGGGTAAAGGACCAAAGTTGTTCTATCTTTGGGGTGTTGGGGGGAGCGTGGAAAGTAAGTTGGGCGAAAAAA
Source organism: Lewinella sp. (assembly GCF_050633125.1). NCBI lineage: Bacteria > Pseudomonadati > Bacteroidota > Saprospiria > Saprospirales > Lewinellaceae > Lewinella > Lewinella sp. The sequence continues at coordinate 78,502 of NZ_JBOEFX010000065.1, read as the reverse complement.
TACAGATGAATAAATTGCCAAAAATAGAGCAGCTAATTACGAGCACTAACTTTCGTACATCAATAGGAGATGCATTCGGTGAGAGTTTTTTCGGAGAAATGGAAAAGATAAAGGAGGCGTAATTATGAAGTTCACAGTGTTTCTTTTTGTTTCCGTATTATTCGCTTGTTTGACTTGGGCCAGTCATCTCCTTTTTTCCGGAGTCAATCCGTTTCCTGAAAGTCTTAGTATACTAGCAGGTGTTATTGGAAAAGTATCACCACTTAAGATCTCAATATTATACACTATTGTAATGTTTGCTATGTTTTTTCGAAGCATGTTTTTCAGCAGGAAAGCAGCTTCTCCGTATCCAGAAATACTGGATCAAGACGGGGCAACTGAGATTGATTGAGAACTGTATGGATTTAGAATGTAATACCTTGCAGAGGTGTTAGGTATAAAATAAAAACAAATGGAACAGGAAACCTTGGACTATGACCAATTCAAAAACCGACTATAACAAGCTCTTGTCTGGCATTGTCCAGGAATTAAAGCCCTACTTTGGACAAGGGCAGCAGGCCGATTATATTCCGGAACTGGCGAATGTCGATCCCAATAAATTCGGCATCAGCCTGGCTTTTCTTGATGGAAGGACTTTTACCTATGGGGATAGTGAAGAACGGTTTTCTATCCAAAGTATCTCCAAAGTATTTACTACGGCTGCTGCTTTTGGACTGATTGGTAAAAAGCTGTGGGAAAGAGTGGATATAGAACCTTCGGGTACGCCATTTAACTCTCTGCTCCAGTTGGAACAAGAGCAGGGGATTCCTCGCAATCCTTTTATCAATGCAGGAGCACTGGTTGTCACGGATGTTTTGATGAGTAATCTCAATGATCCTTATGCAGATATGCTCAATTTTGTGCGCGAGCTGAGTGGTTGTTCAAGCATTGAGTATAATCAAGTCGTCGTTGATTCTGAACTGGATACTGCGTATCGTAATGCTGCGCTGGCTTATTACCTGAAGTCTTTTGGAAATCTTGATAACCATCCGATAGAGGTGTTGAAGCTTTATATCCATTACTGCTCTATTGAAATGAGTTGTACGGAATTGGCGCAAGCTTTTCATCTTTTTGCCCGCCGTAATCGCCTCGATTGCAATATTCCAGACCTCACGCCCAGCCAGCTCAAGCGCCTGAATGCACTGATGCAGACTTGTGGTTTTTATGATGAATCTGGCGAGTTTTCTTTCCTGGTGGGGCTACCCGGCAAGAGCGGTGTGGGTGGTGGCATCGCGGCCGTCTATCCTGATTTTTACAGCGTGGCTGTCTGGAGCCCGAGACTTAACGAAAAAGGAAATTCTATTTTGGGGATGAAAGCGCTGGAGTTATTGACTTCCAAATCGGGGTTGTCTATATTTTGATAGCAGAGAAACGAGTGCCTTCGACTCTAGATATTCGGGCTGCTCCGAAGGAAAGATTATGCGAAATCCCAAGCTACGGTTAGTACGAATATTTAGTGCCTTCGGCTCGCCAACCGCCCTGAATTTCCCTAAATATTCTTCGCCGACCGCTTAGTGCTCTGACAAGCAATCGTAAGAAAAAACCTCTGCGTCTTTGCGCCTCTGCGCGATATATCTGGTGTATCTGGCAAAACTTGTTCTACTGCATTAACTTCCACCAAATGGCTGCTTTTCCACGCCTGGAAGGGAGCGTAAGCATTCGCTCTCGTTGTGCCAAGGCGATATTAAGGCTTCCTGGTAGATAAGGCAAGAGTACATCTTCCCAGGTAGCCCGTTCTGCTGGTGAAGCTACTAGCCAGCGCTGTAATAAGGTACTTACGAGTTCATCAGGAGTCCCCTGGTTTCGTAGTAGCTGTATTCCCAATTGGAACGTCCCCGAATCTGGTGCACGGAGCATTCTTTCCAGGTTGGCCAACTGTACCCGGTCTCGGGTTTGAGTAAGATAACGGCGTTCTTTGCGATCCAGCCATTGTACCAGCTGGCGTTCTTCCATCACAGGTACGGCTCCTATCTGTTGATCGAGGGTAGAAAAATGGTGTCCGAGAAGTACGCCAGTCGCTTTGGTGGGGTTGTCTGTCCAGGCGATACCCGCTGCGGTGAGCCGGTTTTTTATCATCGTCATATCACTGGCCATATTGCCACAGAGCCACCAGGTTCGGCTACGGAGCTGGCCGTCGCGAGCGGGATATTTACGAAGCAATTCATGATGTGCTCCTAATTGGATGAGCGGATGCAAATTGGCGTTTAGGCAAGACCAAAGGCTACCAATCTCTACCTGCCCTGCGGCAAAACCTTGCCACAAACGAAAACACAATGCTCGTCTAGAAGCTTCCATCCCCGGAGGTAGTTCTGCCAAGAAGCCACTCAATTGTTCCTGTAGTTTGCGACTCAATCCGCCGTAAAGGTGTCGAAGTTGCGGGAGCTTCAGCAGCAATGCTTGCACGCCAGGCCAGTTGGTCGGTGTTTGGCGAACATCAATATAGCTGAGTTGATCATTTTGGGCCAATTGGGGCAAACTCAGCTGTATGGGGTTGTACGAAGCTTCCAGTCGTTGCAATCGTTTTAGATCAAGCCAATTGAGCGGGAGGCTGGATAAACGGTTGTTGTTAATAACTAGTGCGTATAAACTCGCGGGCAGTTTCGGTAATTTTTGCAAACGATTGAACCCAAGATTCAGATATTGCAGATGTCCGAGGTTTTCCGAAAGTACGGTAAACTCTTGTAGCTTGTTATTGGCTAGATCCAGGTGTAATAGTTCCGGGCAATGCAGTTGCAGGGGGGCAATGCCTTTGAGTTTGTTTTCACTCACGTCCAGGCTTTCCAGCGAAAGCGAAATGAGGTGTAATTGTCGCAGGCGGTTGTTGCGTAAATCCAGGTGTTTAAGCAATGGAAATAGGCCGAAAAAATCATCTTCTACCCGAGTAATCCGGTTAAAGCTTAGCTGTAGACTCCTCAGTTGGGTAAGTTCTGCCAGGCCAGCGGGTAGTTTTTTTATCCGGTTGTGACTCAAGTCCAGACTCTCAAGGTTGGGTAGTTTTTTCCAGACTTTAGGAGGCACTCTTTCGAGGTCTTGCCCGCTGAGTACCAGGTGCCGAATTTCAAGAGGATGAGCTAACGCTTCCGCCAAGCTGTTCGCGTGCATAGGGAGATAAGTCAATTTCCAATAAAGATAACTATTTTTGCAGCGTTCAAGTGAGCGTATAAAAATAAGGTGATCCAATTTGGTTTAGTAAAAAAAGATAAGCAACGGACTAAAAAGAGGTTGTGTTCTTTTTCTTGCTAAACCTTAAAACAAATTGGATCATCTTATTTTAGCTCGAATACCAACGACGAATAGCTATGCAAATACAAGAAGTAACTACGCCTGCACACTGGCGAATTTTCCATCAGGTACCTCATTATATTTATGCCAATGATCCCCATTGGATCGCTCCGTTGGAAGGCGATATAGATAAGATATTTTCCCCTGCGTCTAACAAGGCGTTTGAGGAGGGAAAAGCAGAAATTTGGGTACTTCTTGATGCAGCAGGAAAAGGTATTGGCCGTATTTCTGCCTTTATTGACGGGCGGAGAAATGCAAAAATTGGCCGCGAGGATGGCGGCATCGGTTTCTTTGAATGTGTCAATGATGACGAGGCAGCAAAGTTGCTTTTCGACACAGCAGAGGCATACCTCGCAGCGGAAGGAATCAGTATGATTCACGCTCCTATCAATTTTGGGGAGCGCGATAAATTCTGGGGCCTGCTCACAAAGGGCTGGTACCCGCCACTTTACCACGAATATTATCATCCACAATACTACCAGCGCTTTTTCAACGCACGGAACTATCAGCCTCAGGAGCAGGTCTTCACTTTTGGTGGTAAAGTTGAAAACCTGGCCTTTGAGCGGCTTACACAAATTTCGGGCAGGGTACGCGAGCGTTACAATATACAATCAAGGGTTATTAATCTTCGTGACTTGCGCACCGAAGGGGACCACATGGCCACGGTGTACAATTCTGCCTTTGCCAACATGCCGCACTTCAAACCTTTGGAAGGCGAGCAGATTTATAAGATGTTGAAAATGATGAAACCAGTCATGGACCCCAATCTTACCTGTATTTCTTTTGCAGGTGATGAACCCGTTGGATTCTGTGCCTTGATGCCGGATATCAACAGATCACTCAAGTTTGCAAAAGGGAAACTGAGCTGGTGGAAGATGCCTCGCTTTTTGTATAACCTGAAATACAGTGGGCAGCCTAACATTGTAAAGGGAGTAGCCTTTGGCATTCACGCCGATTACCAACGCCGTGGTGTCTTCTCTGAAATGGTCGATTTCCTCACCACGGTAGGAGATGGTTACAATCTGAAAACATACAAAGAACTAGGACTTGCGACGATCCGGGGCGGAAATTATGCGATGCTGAAAAGCTCGACCGCAGCCCTTAATGTTTTTGTGGAGCGGGTACACCTTTCTTTTGTGAAAATATTAGATGATACTCCATATGAGCCTTACGGAAGCTCCGATGTGAGCCAAGTGCCCATGGGAGAGGTACCGGAGGAAGGGATTTATCCGAAAGGATAAAAGGGTGTAAGTGTTGGGTGAGTGTACCATCTGATGGTAAAGGAAAGTGACGCTTTCAGGCCTGTATTCACGACCCACCCTCTATCTCCCTCCCTTGTGATGGAGGGAGGACTTGTAATGTATCAAAGTGTTGGTTGTGACAGCGTTTTGATAGTTTTTGGCCGTGATTTTCGATTTGCAAAAGCCCCTCGCCTAGCTAGGGAGGGGTTGGGGTGGGTCGTGAATTCAAGTTAAGTACTTAGAGAAAAGCAATCCGTGATTACACTTGTCCAAGTACTTGAAAAATCGGCACGGGGAAATCACAGCAGATTGAACAGCCTAAGTGTAAGGGGGGAGAATTAAAAAAAATAAAACCATGCGTATTCTGGTCATTAGTGATTATGATGATAACTACAATGCCGTTCGCCCGGAGGGGGAATTGTTCATTGGGCTGCATCATGCGGGCGCTGATGTGCAGGTGATGACCTACGGGAATACGCCCTTTGCCCAAAAGTTTCGCGATGCTGGAATGCGGGTCATTGATTTTCATCCAAAGAAGAAGTTTTCAGGAGAAGCTGTTGCCAGAATAAGGAAAGAAATCATTGAGCAGGATCGACAGATCATCCACTTATTCAATAACAAAGCCATTATCAATGGCATCCGTGCGGTTCGTGGCTTGGATGTCAAAGTTGTCACCTACCGTGGCTATACGGGAAATATCCACTGGTGGGACCCCACCAATTACCTGACTCACCTAAACCCGAGGGTTGATGCGATTACTTGTGTTTCAGGTGCTGTAAAAGAGGTTTTTGATCGCCAACTTTTTTTTCCAAAAGAGAAAGCCGTTACCGTAAGTAAAGGGCATAACCCAGCTTGGTACCAGGATATACCGACAGGTGATCTTGGTGAGTTTGGTTTCCCAAAAGAGGCTGTTATAGTGAGCGTGGTGGCCAATGCACGAAGAATGAAGGGTATTCCCTATTTGCTAGACGCCATTGAACTACTCGCCAAAGAAAGTCCAGCTCATTTTCTGCTTATTGGTAGGGGCCTTGATGATCCTGCTACTTTGGCGACATTGGATAAGAAAGGTATTCGAAATCGGGTGGTTTTTGCAGGTTTCCGCAAGGATGTATTGTCACTTGTCAAAGCTTGTGACCTTAGCTTGCTTCCTTCCGTGAAAGGAGAAGGGCTGTCAAAAGTATTGCTGGAAAGTCTGTTTCTCGGCAAGGCAACCATCATGACCAATATTGGTGGCAATAAAGGTTTGGCCATCGATGGCGAAAGCGGCATCGTTATTCCCCCTCGTGATCCAGAGGCAATGGCTACAGCCATAAATAGCTTGGTTGATAATCCGGATTACCGCAAAAAAATAGGTACTGCCGGGCAGGTCTATATTCAGAAAAACTACACCGTAGAAAGGAGTGTGAAAGAGTTGATGGCGGTTTACGAAGGCTTGTTAGGCGAATAATTTAAAATTACTTACTTCTACCACATCGCCAGCGCGCATATCATTTAGTCGTACTTGACCTACCCGCACTCGCACCAACCTGAGGGTAGGGAACCCTACTGCCGCCGTCATTTTACGAACTTGCCGAAATTTGCCTTCGTTGATGATTATAGACAACCAACTGGTTGGACGGTGCCTTCTACGTGCTGATTTTGTTGTGGTAACCTCAAAAACGGGTGCTGGATCCAAAAGCACCGCTTCACAGGGCAAGGTTAGGTAAGCGGTTTTTCGTGTCTTTATCTCGACACCAATTTTTAGTTGTTCAATGGCGTCCTGTGTGATTTTACCATCTAGTTCAACATAGTATTCCTTTTCTACTTTTTTGCTGCGAACCTGTTCACTCACTTTACCATCGGTTGTTAGTAATAATAACCCCTCAGAGTCTTCATCTAACCGCCCAATAGCCATTGTCCCCTCAGGGAAATCGTGGAGATCGCCCAGTAGTTTTTTATTTCTTCGTTTGGTTTGATTATTGACAAACTGTGACAAATATCCTCCAGGCTTGTGGATGGCAAAATGGTGGTGGTTAATTGATTTGATGATTGGTTCGTTTGATGGTTTTGGATTGGCTTTTCCGAGAGTGCCTACTTCCGCATTCGCTTCGGCCCGTACCACAACCAAAATCCTGTTACGGTGAAGACCAAAAGCGCTAGTCCCGCTACGGTGGTATAAAGCAATTTAAAAAAACTACTACCGAATTGCTTGTCAACGATGGAGCCATCGTGAATATGCTCCAGGAGGTCGGAGCGCCGCTTGCCGGAACTTAGGAGACTACCGGTGCTGAGATCCAACTGTAGCTCGTGATAGTAATTTTCGAAAGTGAATTTGACGATACCCTTGTTGGGGCGCACATCGAGTCTATCAATACGGGTATCTAACTTTGGATAGAGTGAATCAATCAAAAACAACGCACGATCTTGTAAATTAGCCAATGGCAACCATTCTGTTGCTTCAGTCGAGACACCTTTTTGCGTATCGGGCAAAAGATAACCTTTGCTATCTTTTTTCCAACCTAACAACAAGCCAGTGATACTTACAAATAAGAATACGACAAAGAGGCTGGCACCAGTCCAACGATGTATTTTCCTTACAACCCTCAGTAGTTTCGCCTGATTCTGGCGCCGCGTAGTGCTCATGTTTTTTTGTACTCTCTGGTTGCTTACACTGCCACGTTGTATTCCCGTAATGCGCTGTTTAAACTGGTTTTCTTATCGGTACTTGCTTTACGCTGACCAATAATCAGGGCGCAGGGCACTTGATAATCACCAGCGGGGAAAGATTTAGTGTAAGAGCCGGGGATGACAACAGAGCGGGCTGGTACACGTCCACGGTAAGTTACGGGTTCTGGACCGGTAACATCAATGATCCGAGTCGTTTGAGTAAGAACGACATTGGCGCCTAAAACGGCTTCGCGTTCGATGTGTACACCTTCTACGACGATGCAGCGAGAGCCAATAAAAGCATTGTCTTCAATGATCGTTGGTGCGGCCTGTGGCGGCTCCAATACACCACCAATACCCACACCACCACTGAGGTGAACATTCTGGCCAATTTGCGCACAGCTGCCCACAGTGGCCCAGGTATCAACCATACTGCCACTACCTACATAGGCACCGATATTGACATAGCTAGGCATCAAGATCACTCCTTCTTCCAGGAAAGACCCATAGCGTGCCAATGCCTGTGGTACTACTCGTACACCTTGCTGCGCAAAGTTTTTCTTTAGCGGAATTTTATCGTGAAACTCAAAGGGACCTACTTCAATGGTTTCCATCTTTGCAATGGGGAAGTAAAGGATAACGGCTTTCTTTACCCAGTCATTGACTTGCCACTTGCCGTCTGTTTCCGGATTCTTAGGTGTAGATATCTGCTCTGCTACACGTAAGCGGCCTTGGTCGAGTTGTTCAATGACTGCCATTATAGCTTCTTGAACATTTTTGTCTTTTAACATGCTACGGTCCTCAAAGGCCGCTTCAATCAACGAACGAAAAGCTGTCATGAGTGAATTTTTATCCTTCTTAGTATAAAGATGAATGACAAAGATACGAGAGATTTTATTCTTCTACCCGAGGGGTCAACGCGCCTCTGAAACCTAGATAAAGGCTGCAGTACACCCAAGGCAGAATCAAAAATAAGCCAAAAGAAACCACATTAGCCAGGCCGGGTGCTGCAATCGCTAGCGGAGATAGTAAGATGCTGACTAGCATGAATAGCGAGAAAAAAGTCAGTAGTAGCATAAATTGCGCTCCCCAACGCTTGGTTACCAGCCGTCTGCTTAGTTCTAGTGCTTCCAAAGAGTTGGCTCCCCAAAATAAGATCAATGGATAAGCCCAGCTGAAACCTACTTGTAGATAAATGAGCGGAACCAAATTTAGAAAAAACACCGTAGAGTCGGTGCTGCTCATTTGAGGTGGTTCAGGCGGATTTACAGGATTGTTGAGCACCTCTTGGTACCAGTCCATAAAGCCAATACGCTGAAATAAATAGTAGATCGGGAGCATCACAATCCCGGTTATAAGAATACCGAGTAGATTGTTTAAGACCAAAGGTCCTGCTTGGGGGATAGCACCAAAAAAACGCTTGAAGTCCCAATCCCCTCCTTCCATGACACTGTGGGCTGCCAGGTAAAAGCCTGCATTTAGCACCGGAGAAATAATCAGTGTAAGTAATATTGTACCTATCCAGCCAAGGCCGAGAATGGTAAAAACACTCCCTACAAAAGGGACAAGTAGGGCAAAAAGAGCAAAATCTTTAAAATGCTTTCGATACAATAACAAGCCTTCTCTCATTCTTAATGAGGAGGAGTGGAAATACCCTTTACTAATCGCGTTTTCTAACTGTGTTCTTTGTTCTGTTGTCATAATGGCTACTAGTACCGCTGTGTAATGGTGACGACCTTAAACGGATAACGCCTCAGGGCTGGAAGGGTTGAAATTATTTCCTGGTCGCCCAGAAGTTGTTCCATATCTTCCTCTGTAAATGAAGCAGCATCGACATCGTATCCCAGAACCACCATAAAGTCTTTATCGGCAAAGGTGCCTCCATTCCAGTTGGTGACGGTGCCCCCGTAGTCCCAATCGAAGCCGGTGAGTTTAAATGGCTGCCCGTTTATTTTTTCTAAATCAGTTAGGCTACTGCCTACCTTTAGGCCTTCTTCTGTGGCCCACTCGCTACCTTCTTCTTGGATGCGATACATGATTGGGTACCCGTCTTCATCGAGTAATACCTCTACTTCTTCCGGACTGTCGGGGTATAAAACCAGGCCAGGGGCAGATTCGCCTTCTCCCAGGTAAAATGCTCGCGGAGCAATGCGGTTTTTGCCCAAAAGACGCATAAGGTCAGCTTTCGCCAATTCATCATTAAAATCACCGAACCCTTCACCAGGGCGAATGAGGAAAGTATTTTGCTGAGCTGGTGCTGCTACTGCTTCGGTCGTTTCGGTAGCTTCAGCATCGGCAGGAGGAGCTTCTGGTCCGCAACTCCAGCAACAAATAACAAGTAGTAACAGCAGCGTGATATTTTTCATTATGCTTAACTTTAGTGCCTTGAAAGGGCTAGGTTTATTCTCTGGCACAAGTTAATCATCATAGGGAACAAACAAAAAAGCAACCGCTATGAACCATTGTGTTTTTTGTAAGATCATCAGCGGAGAGCTACCAGCTCACCGGGTTTACGAAGATGAACAAGTGCTTGCTTTTATGGATATTTCCCCCATTAATCATGGCCATGTATTGATTATTCCCAAAATCCATTATAGTGAGTTGAGAAGTATTCCTTTGGCGACTTCCATTGCGGTTTGGGAGGTGGTCAAGAAAGTAGAATACGCAATTTGGCAAACCCCTGATTTGATTTGTGACGGTACCAATGTCCTTCAAAATAATGGCGCAGCCGCTGGGCAGGAAGTATTTCATGCTCACTTTCATGTAATACCCCGCCGTGAGGGGGATGGTTCTCGCTTTCGCTTCAGGACGATCAATAGTTCAGAACAGATGCGCAATGATTGGGCCGCGAAAATAAAAGACCAGATTGATGCAGCATAATTCGAGGAAGAAGAACCTGCTTTACGCGGTTTACCTTCTCCTTCTTCTCCTTCCTTGTTTGGAAATAGCTTTACTTATTCTTGGTTATCGCCCCTATCGGCAGGTCGACTTCAAAATTGAGTCTACGCCTGATCATTGCCTGATCCCTCATGCTTCACTCGGTTTTGCCTTGCATCCGGGTACTTTTCAAGTCACGATCAATGAAGGGCTTACTTATACTGCCACCCACGGGGCAGATTCTATTCGCATTGCAGGCTATGAAAAGCAGGAAGAATTGCCTGCTATTTGGTTTTTGGGTTGTTCTTATACCTATGGGATGGGCATCGATGATAGCCTGACTTTTCCTTTTTTGGTAAATAAAAATTCGCCCCAGTTTGATGTCAAAAACTTTGGCGTGCCTGGTTACGGCACTGTTCAGAGCTATTTGCAATTGAAACAACAGCTGGCTATCCATCCGCCACCGGCGTGGGCCATTGTTAATTATGCTGATTTTCATGATGAACGAAACGCGCTTACGCCTGCCTATCGCCGAGATTTATTTATGGGGTATCAACGATCAAATGACGCTGTAAGTACGCTGATGAGAACAGCCGCTGTTCCTTATGTTGTCGCCAGTGTTGTGCCTGGTAAACAAGTCCGCTTTTGCCCCTGGGACAGTATTTACCATAATTGGCAATACCGGGAAACTTTCGCGGCCGTCAATTTTCTCCAAGATTTAAGTGATCAAAAGCAAAGTCAAAGGATTGACAAGGCAGAAGTGAATCGCTACATTTTTCAGCGGATTAAAACGCTGTGTGATTTACATGGGGTGCGACTTTTAGTCACCGGAATCACACCTTCTTCTGAAACAAAAGAAACATTGAAAGAACTTAACACGCTGGGCCTAAAAACCCTAGATATTTCGGTCGATCTAGCTCTGGAAGAATACCGAAATGCCCCTTATGATGATCATCCCAACGCGAAAGCGAATGCTGTTTTTGCAAAACGGATCACCGATTTTATAAGCAATCAGTAATTTGTTTTGGGAAGCCAGTTTTAATTCTCGTAGAGTAAGTGAGCGGACCTAGGTTGGGCTTTTAGTGTCTTTGTGTAAGGGGTTTTGATTAATAATCAGGTATTTATACCCTGTTTTGTGATTGAAATTTAAAGGATTTTTGTGAAGTGTTTATAGAAACTGTCTAAAGTTTCCTCGCTTACCTACGCGCAAAGCATTGAGGCTCCTGGGCTTCAGCTATTTTTCGTCCCATAGCTTTGGCTATGAAACTCAAAATGAGCTTTGCCAGTAACCACAAGCCTTTACGCTCACTTACAGCAGAAAAATTTAGACAGCTTCATTCCTTAAATCCTTTACACCCATATCAAAATGAAATTTTCCAACACCTTTCTTACAAAGATACTCGTGCTGAGTACTGTAGCTGCTATTTATCTATTATCCTGCACTACAGAAAAACCAGATGCTACTTCTACCTCCACTTATGATGATGTATTGATGGCTGATGCTTCAACCGCTTGTGAATGCGACGCCAGCTGGTTTCCACATAGTCAAACGCCAGCACCTGCGGAAGGCAAAGGCAGCCCATTCGACACTACAAGTACCACCAATTGTATGTTTCACCAATGGTCGTGGCAGAAGTTTTTGTATCTGACTAAGCCACAGAGTAATGGCAAGCCGCTCTTCCTGGATGAATTCACGGAGGTAGATGCTAAAATGGAAGTTGTACAGCCACAGTTAGGAGAAGCACTGGTGCTATCTAGCACTGGGCAAGCTGGCGGTGGCGGTATATTGAAAACCAACCCTCATTATAGCGCCAACCAGAGCGCTGCTACTGTTTATTATTCTATCCACATGAATGCTACCATGTTCGACGCTGCTACCGCTTTTCGTACAGCTATTCTTAATGGTACTTTACCAGCCAACAATAAAGAAACGTTTCCAATTGGTTCGGTAGAGTTGAAGGTTTCATGGGTGGATGTAAATGCACTTGACCCGTCTGTTGCTGATTCCTATTACACCACTACGGCTGCTGTTCAACAATCAGGGGGTACTTATACGGTAGAGACCGTAGCATTGTTGGGTGTTCATGTCGTCGGTGTCGTTATCAATCACCCGGAGTTTATTTGGGCTACTTTCGAACACCACGATATGGCGCCGGATTTCGACTGGAATGCGAGTGAGGCGAGTTCAGCAACAGAGGCTTTCCTGTTTGAGACGGGGTCAACCAATACACTGGCGGGAATCCAATGGGATGGTACAACCAAAGTACCAGTCTTGGCGAATAAGGCTTATACTCTTTTTGAATTGGGAATTCCTAGAACGACAAACAATGCCTTTGTAAATACCAGTCAGGCAGAGCCTGCGAATTATAACAATATTACAAGCATTGACAGCTGTGTGGCGGCTAATCTGCAAGACATTTGGAATAATTACTACTACAAAGGCTCTATTTGGCTGAATATGGACGGCCTCACCCCAGCGCAGCAGGCGGATACGATCGTTTCGTTAGCTTACGGGATAGGAAATGTAGCCCCTGGAGCAATGCCCCGTGGAAGTACGGGCAATGCCAACCTTACCATGGAAACTTTTGAGCAAACCTTTGCTCCAGACATCTCTCAAACAGGTACTATTAGCAAAATATCTAACTGCTTTTCTTGTCATAGTGGTGTTGGGTTTGCCAGTGATAAGCCAAAATCTCCCATTTATTTGAGCCATGTTTTTGACGGTTATCTGCAGGCGGGTACTGGAAAAACAATGCAACAAATCAATGAGCTGAAGTTTATCCAGTATCGTGAACTGAAAGAAACAGTAGCTAGGCAGTAAGTTAGACTGGACTTTTGCAGGAGGTCCAACTAATTTTATGTTCACACGAATGCCACGGCAAATGCTATTTTTGCAAAACGTATCGTCCGCTCTGGTGGATGATACGTTTTGCAATTTTATAAGAAGCAAACCATAACTTGTTCAGACAGCCACGCATCTTCTTCTTTGTCATTGCCTTGATTACCATCGTTCAGGGGTATTTTGCTACGCAACTCAACTATGATTATAATATTGAGCAGCTTTTCCCCAAGCATGATCCTGAGCTGGCATTTTATGAAGAAGTCAAAGAGAAATTTGCGCATCATCAGGACTATCTCATTCTTGGATTAGAAAACTCCGAAAGCATTTACCAAGGTGATTTTCTTCTCCGATTGGATAGTTTAGTCGGTTTTCTTGAGCAGCACGCCTTAGTCAAAGAGGTCAATTCTCCGACCAATTTGCGCTACCATTTTCGTACCCCTTTTGGTGTTCAAAATTCACCTTTCCTTCATCCGCATAATGCCGAACGTTATGTGGCTGACTCTGCCTTTTTACAGGCTCATCCAGATGTTTTCCCAAAATTCATTTCCAGGCAGAACGATGCTGTTTGCGTCTTTTTATTCTTGACAGAAGCTTTAAATGATGACACCAAGGATGAATTCCGGGATTTTATCCTCAAAAATACGGGCCAACTGGGCTTTGAGCAAGCTCACCTCTACGCGGATATTTATGCACAGGACGCTTACCTTAAGGCGCTTGAGGCGGAAATGTATTGGCTGTCGGGCCTAGCTATTCTGTTGATTTTGGGTATTCTTTTTATCAGTTTTCGTTCGGTGGCGGGCATTCTGGTGCCCATATTTATCGTTGCCCTGACGATCATCTGGACAATGGGCACCATCGCATTATTGGGCGGTTCGATCAATATGATGACGGTATTGATTCCGACTATAGTAGCCATCATTTCCTTGAGCGATGTCATTCACGTTATCAATCGCTTTAACGACCATCGGGAGCTTGCTAAAGAAGAGGCCATTCGGTTTACCTTTCGGGAAATGCGTAGCGCTATTCTAATGACGTCGCTGACGACGGGCTTAGGGTTTGCAACACTGGCTTATTCGTCGCTGCAGCCCTTTATCGAGTTTGGTATTTTTACGACGATAGGGGTTGCTTATGCTTATTTGTTTGCTATTTACCTGTTACCAGGATTGTTGAATAGGGTTTCTTCAGAGGCGTTAAGTTGGAAAGGAAATCGATCAAATTTGCAGATCGCGGCCGTTTATCAATTTCTGATGAAGCAACCACGATTGGTGCTGGGTATTACAGTTGGTTTGCTTTTGCTTTCCCTTGCCGGAATATCAAAACTTCAGATCAACGCTTATCTCTACGAGGAGCTTTCTGCTAAGGATGATTTTAGTAAGACGCTCCAGTTTTTTGAAACCCGTTTTTCCGGGATTCGAACCTTCAGTATGCACCTCGAGGTTGCAGATACCACATCTTCCATCTTGGCTCCGGAAATTTTGCAAGAAATTGACCAACTGGAAAGCTATTTACTTGAGGATTACGGCTTACGTGATGTGTACACGATTGCCACCCAAATCAAGCGGGCGAATCGCCTCCATCGTCAAGGTCAACCTGAAGCTTATATATTGCCCAAAGATCCTGGTTTTCTCGCATATCTTGTCGGTAAGGTGCTTGTTGCGAGAGAAGACTTGGGGCTGCAGTCTATTCTTACAGCCGATCATAGAGCAACTCGAATTACGGGTAAAATGGAAGACAGAGGAAGCGCTGCTGTCCAGGAATTGAATCGTAAACTGGCTGCTTATTTAGAGCGTTCTTCCGCACAAGAGCTATTGAATATACGTCTTACCGGCAATACGATCCTCTTGGATAAAAGCAATCACATTATCACTTATAATCTGCTTTACAGCTTGATTTTCGCAGTAGCGGTTGTTTCCTTGTTGATGGGCTGGATGTATCGGTCGGTTCGTATAAGCCTGCTGGCAATCCTTCCGAATTTGTTGCCTCTTTTATTGATGCTAGGCCTTATTGGTTGGACAGGGATGGGCCTGAAAATGTCGACGGTCATCGTTTTTACAATCGCTTTTGGAATTGCGGTCGACGATACCATCCATTTTATGAGCAGGTTTAAAAATGAACTGGCGGCAGGTCATTCGCCAGCCTTGGCTATTGCCAATACCTATTTTTCTACGGGGAAAGCCATTGTGATTACTTCTATTATACTGGTGCTTGGCTTTAGCGTGTTGCTTCTTTCCTCCTTTCAGACCACCTTTACGACGGGGTTATTGGTGAGCCTGGCCTTGTTGTTTGCGCTCTTCGCTGATTTGCTGCTCTTGCCAGTGCTGTTGATCTTTTATTATGGTATTGATAATAAAGACTAGGGGGGGAGCAGAAAAATAACTCAGGCTACTGCGGCCCGTGCGCGTTCACCCGCCATAAGCTATATGCGTTGTTGTGTGTTCGGCTTTTTTTATTCTGCTTTAATTTTTGAGTATATGTCCAAACTAATAAATTTCCCGTTTTTAATTTCACAGTCTTTCATTGTTCCTTCGTGTTGAAAATCAAGTTTTGCCATTGCCTTTTTACAATTTGTGTTATCCGACTCGACAAAACCTTCAATTCTATGGAGTCCTAGTTTATCAAATCCGTAATTACATATTAGTGGCATGGCTTCGGTCATAATTCCTTTTCCCCAAAAGTCGGTCAATAACCAAAAGCCGATTTCTGCCTTTTTATGTTCCTTGCTCAAATCATTAAGTCCACCTGCACCGTAAAAAGTTTTATTATCTAACGAACAAACGGCAAACCACATTCCGATTCCTTTGTTCTCAAGGTCAGCAAACCAATCCATTTGTTCTTTTGTCGATTCTAAACTGTCAAAACTAACTCCATAATGTTTAATGATATCAGGATGGGAAAGTCCTTTGAAAACACTCTCAATATCACTTTCAACAAATTGCCTTAATAGTAGTCTATTACTTTGTATTGTTATGTTCTTGGACTTATTCATATTATGCAAGTTCTATTTTTTCAAATACTGACCTGCCGTCATTACAGGAATTTTTGAAGCTTTAAAGCCCTTAAGATTTCTAGTGATTATTATCTCTGCTTCGTTTTCCAAGGCTGTATAATATTGCAGACCATCTTCGAAATCTTTAAAATTATCATCATTCAATGAGAGTTCAACTATCTTATCCGTTAGATCAAGAACAACTACCAGTATCTTGAATTTCAATAAAATAACTCTCGCTGCTTTTTTAGACTTGAGTTTAGATAGAACATAGTTAGTGTTAGCAACTGTTAAAGATGAAATATATAGCTTTACCTTCCCCCTATCTGCTAGAGAAAATAGTTTAGCAGCATCTTCATAAAATGGCTCTCGTTTACCTAGTAAGTCAAGAACGATATTTGTATCAATAAATAATTTTTTCATTTATATTTTTCTAACAGATAGTCAGTGTAATCGTTCTTGTAATCAAATTCATCTGGAATATTTACCAATCCACTCAAACTTTCTACTAATGGTGTTATGGTAATTTCTTCAGGTTTATTCTCTATCAATGAGCTTAAATAGGACTCTATCAACCTTGAAAGACTAATTTTGTGATCTTGTGCATATACTTTAGCCCTTTCGATCACTCTTTCGTTTAGGCTAAGTGTGAGTTTTTTATCCATAACAACTTCGTTTACGTACAAAAATATATTTTTCTTACGTAAAACGCAAGTTTTCAACGCCCTTGTGTTTTCAACGTTAGTGTCGAAAGATCAGCTCCATAAGTTAAAGGTACACCGCAAGGCGGCTCTTTAAGCCCACTTTTATCGAATATCCTACTCCATGGGTTGTGCCCAGTATTACTATTTCTTTTTATACTTTGTCAGCCTTTTTTCTCCTTCTTTTATTAACATTTCTTTCTCAACTGCTTTCTGTAAGTCTCTGGATGCTGTTGCTGGTGAAATATTAGGAAATATTTTTAAGTAATCGCTGCGGGTAAAATACGCATCGCCAACTTCATTTAAAAAATAAGTGGTTCGTTCTTCGTCCCCCATGTTCTCTGGACGAATCTCTAGTAACTCTTCAAGGCTTAATTTAATCTTTTCTAAAGAATACTCAACGAACTGTGTTGACAAACCTGATTGATCACTCTCGTTTAATACTCGATAATATTCTTCTTGAGTATCTTTTATCGATTTTTCTAGAGGAGTATATTCAAATACAGGATTGACTTTCATTAATATTAATGTTTGCCATAACCGACCCATTCTTCCATTTCCATCATAAAACGGATGAATGAACTCCATCTCATAATGAAATACACAGCTTTTTATAATTAAATTATCCTCATCCCTATTTAAATAATTAAATAGTTGATGCATCAAGTTTTGGACATTCCAACCTGGCGGAGCTAGATGAGCTACTTTATTTCCTTGTACTATACCTACTCCTCCTGTTCTATATCTTCCTGGATTTTCTACTAATCCTGCCATTAATATTTCATGCGCTTTTAAATATGATTCTTCAGAGAATGGATCAAAATCAGCTAATGAATTATAAATATCTATTGCATTTTTTACTTCTAATATATCTTTAGTTGGACCTATTACCCTCTTATTTTCTATAATAGCAGTAATTTGATCTTCACTTAAAGTATTACCTTCTATTGCTAACGAAGCTCTAATTGTTTTTACTTTATTCCTCTTCCTAAGTTCTGTTTTAGGCTTTCTCAGGTAAGTAGCGTCAACAATTCCTAATAACCTACCTATATCTGTGGAAAGGTTAATAATCTTAGGAGTTCCTTCATAATATTTTTGTAACATGATACTATCATTTGATACTATCAAAGGTAGAAAAAAGCTTGGATTAAGCTGTTATAGTGTCAATTTGTTGTTTTTGTTGGACCGCAACTTCGTCTCATGCACAACACCAAACACAAAACCTATGCCTCAGCTACAGCCTCTTCTAAAGCAGCTTCGTAGGTAACCTCTGAGCAATTGTCTTCTACAAAGATGCGCTGTGCCAGGTTCTGTAATTCTTTTCCGGTAATTTTGCGGTACAATTGCGCTTCCTGGTTGATCAATTCTGCATTTCCCAAGATTTCAAAAAAGGCCAAGTTAATCGCTTTGTTAAGCACGCTCAATTCCGAAAAAATCAAGGTGCTTTCGACCTTGTTTTTTACTTTTTCTAATTCCCGTGCATTTACGCCTTCACTTTTCAGCAATTCCAGTTCTTCCCAGATCGCTGCCCTTGCTTGTTGGTTGTTGACCCCTTCTACGGGCTTGGCTTCAATGATTAAGAGTCCTGGATCAATACTCCCTGAGACGTAGCAGTCGATAGCAGAGAAAAGCTCCTTGTCCTTGAGCAAACGGCGATAAAGACGAGAAGAAGGACCATTGCCCAGTATGTCCGACAGCATGTCGACACCGTAATAATCACGATCTACCCGGCTTGGAATATGAAATCCGAAGTAGAGTGCATCGGCAGGTTCCTGAGCTTTTAATATTCTTTGTTGTAGCGCTTGTTGAGGAGGTTCTGGTGGTAATATTCTTTCTATGAGTGGCCCGGAAGGTAGGTGGCCAAACCATTTTTCTACCAGCACCTCTACCTTGTCAGTGTCTACTTTCCCTGCTACGATCAATACGGCATTGTTGGGCTGGTAGTACTTGTCATAAAAAGCCTGAACATCTTCTAATGAGGCTTCACTAACATGTTCGGGGACCATCCCGATGGTAGGCCAACGATAAGGATGAACCTTGTAGGCGAGCTCTGCCAAATGGTGCCAAACATCTCCGTAAGGTTCGTTGAGGCAGGTTTCTTTAAATTCTTCAACGACTACTTTACGCTGAACGTCGAGTTTTTTTTCGCTAAAGCGAATATTGTGCATCCTGTCGCTTTCCAACCAGAGCGCAACCTCGAGGTTTTCGGCAGGAACGACGTTGTAGTAGTTGGTGATATCGTTATTGGTGAAGGCATTATTTTCTCCACCTGCCATCTGTAGAGGGGCGTCAAAATTTGGGGCTGCTTTTGTTCCGCTAAACATCAGGTGCTCAAAGAGGTGAGCAAACCCTGTTCGTTCTGGCGATTCATCGCGTGCACCTACGTAATAACAAAGGTTTACCGTAGCCATAGGGGAACTGTGGTCTTCGTGTACCAATACCCGCAATCCGTTAGCCAGGGTAAAGCGTTTATATTGAATCATTCATTATAATTAAGAAACCACCATTTTTAAGTGGTCCTGCATCTTGTTGTTGACGCACAAAAGTAAGGACAATATGCAAAACGCTCTCTATCTACTAATCGTTTGCGCCAGTGGCATATTCTTTTTCCAGGCCTGCCAGCCGGTGCCAACAGAAAGCAGCAGTTTAGGGCTGGCGTCTATTGTCTTGGAGGATACCAACGGTTGGGTTTTAAGAGTGCAAGCTGATGGTTCCGCAGAGTTACTCCACCAGTATATCAGGCTGGAAAGTGTAAACTGGCCTAGCAAAACTTTCGCTTTTACTCAACTTCGTTTGTTGCCTGCTTTTGCACCACGTACCCAGGAGACTTACCCTTATCGATGGACTTACTGTAGTCATGCGGAAAATGATACTCGGCAATATGGCTTGCCCGATACCGCTTGGGGAGCCGCCTGGTTCGAAAAAGCTTATCGTGCCCTTGATGAAGTAGAGCTTTCTCCACGCACAGTAAGAAAATTGAGAAAGAATTGGGAAAATCAGCCACCGCCGGGCGTAGCGGTTCGATAGACTTGTTTTGCTGGGGCAGTTTGGTGGGAACTCCGAGGACCGTAGGGACGATCACCGAAGGTAACATAAGGCGCGATTTGCTCCCGGAATGATCCCAGCGGAGCAAGTCTAATAAAGAATCTGGTAGTTTATGACGAGCTGGGAAGCATCTTCGTAAGGGGGGCTTCCCTCTTTTCTATCCTCCGAGTCGGGAAAGGCCAGCTTTGGCTTGTTGGTGGAGGCCTGTACGGTATTCTTCGGGTTTTAAGGAAAGGCAACGATTAAAATAAGTGCGAGCACTTGTTTTTCGTCCTCTTTTTTCCTCTATTAGGCCAGCTTGCAGGGCCGCATTACAAGCAAAAAAAGCTTCACTGTTTTGCCCTTGTTCGATCGTTCGTTCGTACTGAGCCAATGCTTCATCGTATTTTTTTAGCCCGTGAAGAATTCGCCCTTTGCGGTAAGTATATTCGAGCCGACCTAAAAATGTAGGCAAGCTGCTTTCTGGCTGTCCCGCCAATACATCGAGTGCGCGCTGATAGTAGCCGCCGTCATAAAGTAACCGTGCTTTAAGGAGGACAAGTGGCGGAACAATACCTGCTTCTGCTTCGCGTTCGGCGTTTTTATCACCGCCAGCGGCATTGGTGCCTCGTTGTTGTAGCAGGGTCATGTAATTTTGATACCCCTCGGGTCGGCCATTCAACAGTTCCGCCCACGCTAGCTTTTGGTAGGCCTCTTTAATATAATGACGTCCTCTGGTTGTCCTCAAGAAGTCTCGTAGATGACGTCGGCTGTCTGTATTCAGTCGGCGTAGTTTGGCCACTCCTAGCATATAGTCGAGGTAAGGAAAAGGGAAGAAGGCTTCTCCTCTTGGTGCTTGTTCCATCCAGCGAATAGCTTCATCATTACGGCCAGTGCGCATGGCTACATTTGCTAATACAAAAGCATGTAATGGCGTGTCGCTAGCTCGTAGGTCGGCGTTTTCTAGTGCTGCCCACGCCGCTTCGGGGCGACCGTCCAGGTGCAAAAGCAAGAAAGTATAAAGCACTTGCGTTTCTTGCCGAAAGGGGAAGTTGGTGCTACTAGCCACACGAAGCACGCCTTCCACTTCTTTTTTACCCTGTTCTACTGTTCCTTCCAGGCTGCTGAGCATTTCCAGCGCCCAGCGATAATTGTCTGGTACCGTACCTACTGCGGCATGCAAAATACCGAGGTCTTTCTGGTTGCCCAGGAAATCTGGAAATTGTGCCTGGTTTTCCAATAATAATTTATGAGCTCGATTGATATCTGTAAACGCAGAAAGGTATTCTTCAAAACGGAGCTTTAGCAAGGCCCAGTGGAGTCGTATTTCTGCTTGGGTATAGAGGTAGTAAGGGGAGTTAGTATTTCCTTCAGCAATTTTCTCCAGTCGGCGGTCACGATTCGCCTTCATGCGCTGATAAGCCTGTTCGTCTTCAGAGACATAGATCGTGAAAAAATCGACGTAGTTCTCGAGGTGGTATGCGATGAGGTTGTCTGGCTCATTGAGTTTCAATCGAGCAATGAGGGATTGGGCCTCATTCAGGCGCAACTCAAAAATCTTGTCATAGATTCTTTGCGCATTGGCGTTGAAGTCAAAATAGCCTGCTGCCTGGCTCGAAACCGGTAGCAAGGAACTTAGAAAAATAAGGAGTAAGGGAAAACGCATAGGGAGGTGGGAAGTAAAAAGCCGCTAAGTGATGAACTTAGCGGCTTTTCTTTTTTATTAAGCTTCGGCTGTGATGCCTGCTGTCTCATCATCGACGAGAACACGACCACAGTGCTCACAGGCAACGATTTTTTTGCGCTGAGAGATTTCCAACTGAATCTGAGGAGGGATACGGTTAAAGCATCCGCCACAAGAATTCCGTTCTACGGTAGCTACTGCTAAACCGTTGCGGTAGTTTTTACGAATTTTATCGTAAGACTTAAGCAGGCGATCTTCAATGCCTTTGCGTGCTTTGTCAGAAGCTTTGTGCAGTTTCTGCTCTTCTTTTTCTGTCTTCTCGATGATCTTCTCCAACTCGACCTTCTTAACTTTCATGGTCTCGTTTTTGGTTTCCAAACGAGCCTGAGCAGCTACTATGGTTTCGTTTTTAGCTTCGAGATCACGTTTGATCTGGTTGATTTTCTTATTCGACAGCTGGATTTCGAGACGTTGCATCTCCTGCTCTTTCATCAGGGCTTCGTATTCCCGATTGTTTTTCACATTATCCATCTGCTTGCTGTAGCGTTCCAACAGGTTCTCTGCCTCAGCAATGTTATTCTCGTGCTGAGCCATCTCGCCCTCCATATCTTTGATCTGGGTCTCCAGACGACCGATACGCGTATTCAGTCCAGCAATCTCGTCTTCCAGATCGCTCACCTCCATTGGGAGTTCGCCTTTGAGAATCTCCAGCTCATCCAGTTTACTATCAATAGTCTGGAGGTTATATAAATTCTCTAGCTTCTCTACAACTGTCTTTTCGGCTGCCATTGGCAATAATATTTATTAGTTGAACAACATTTAACAGATCGTTTTTAAAGATAATTTACCGGGTTGGTGTTCACCTCTGTTAAATGAACCGCAAAATTACCAAAATTTTTCCGGATTATGGTAGCTAGTAAATCAATCGTAAATTGTTCACTTTCATAGTGTCCCACATCGGCAATGATGATTTTACCATCTGCATCAAAAAACTCGTGGTATTTGTAATCAGCAGTAACAAAAACCTGTGCTCCAGCAGCAATGGCCTGAGGTAGTAAAAAACCTCCGGCACCACCACAGAGTGCGACCTTTTGTATCGGCTGATTCAGCAATGCTGTGTACTTAACGCAACTGACTTTTAGCTGCTCCTTTAGTCGCTTGAGAAAAGGCATTTCTTTCAGCGGCTTGGGCAGATCACCAATCATTCCTGAACCTACTAATGGATTTCGGTTAAGTACCTCACTATAAACAGCATCTACGCCTGAAAAGTTACTTAAAGTGGCATTTATTGCGCCTTTTTGGTGAGTAGGGTACATTACTTCTAGTTGAATGCTAACTCCACCATCGGCACCAGTACCCAAGCTAAGCTGACGTACGATGGGTTGCGGTGTTTGAGGGCCATCGTTTAAGCTGGCCAAAGCCTGCTTTAATTGATCTACTACGGCTAAAGGGACAAAGGCTGTAGCACGGCTCATTACACCGGCCTTCGGTGCAAGAATACGCGTATTCACGAGCCCTAAACGTTCTGCAATCATTGCATTTACGCCTTTTGCATAAACATTGTCGAGGTTGGTGTGAATAGCATAAATGGCAATATTGTTACGTATTGCCGAAAGGATTACGCGTTCTACATAGGTCTTGCCTGTAAATCGCTTTAGCCCTTTGAATACAATGGGGTGGTGAGCTACAATTAAATTGCAACCTTTTGCCACAGCTTCTGCAACGACATCTTCGGTAGAATCCAGGCAGGTAATTACCCCCGTGCATTCTTCCTGTGCATTGCCTACGATGAGTCCTGCATTGTCGTAACCTTCCTGATAAACAGGAGGAGCAACGCTTTCCAAGTGTTTTATGATCGCTCCAATTGAAGTCATTAGCTCGATTTTATTTTTTCTTCGATTTTGCTGGTCGAATATCCTGGTACAAAGGTCAAGAGTGCTACTTTTCCGCCCCAGCTCTTTACTTCGGGGGCACCCACGACATCTTTTTCTTCATAATCGGCACCTTTGACCAAAACATCAGGCCGCAAGGCATTGATTAATGTCAGAGGAGTGTCTTCGTCAAATATAATGACGGCATCCACAAAAGCGAGGCTTGCCAGCAGTAGGGTCCTCGCCGTTTCGTCCATGATCGGGCGATGAGGGCCTTTCAATTTTTGAACAGAAGCATCACTGTTTACGCCAATAACTAATCGTTGGCCTAACTGTCGAGCTTCGGCCAGGTATTGAAGGTGCCCAGGGTGCATGAGGTCAAAACACCCGTTGGTGAAAACAATCTGCCCACCGCCAAGACGCCAGCCGGCTACGGTAGCACTAGCGGTGGGTAAATCTTGTATCTTTTGTTGGATTAACTCAATCATTTGCCCAGTTGCGCATCAAAGTTAACCAACTGTACAAATCGTAGCATCCGGTCGGTGATCATATCGTCATTAAGCTCTTTGAGGCGTTCGGTGCTGAATTTCTCCACACAAAAACTAGCCATCGCTGAACCATAGACAACAGCACGCTTGAGGCTCTCGAATGACAAATCACGGGTAGAAGCAATGTATCCCATAAGGCCGCCGGCAAAGGTGTCGCCTGCTCCGGTAGGATCGAATACTTCAGCTAGAGGTAATGCTGGTGCAAAGAATACTTCGTTGTTGTAAAACAAAAGTGCTCCATGCTCTCCCTTTTTGATCACCAAAATACGTGGGCCCATTTCGTGAATTACAGCAGCAGCTTTCACCAAAGAGTGTTCTCCAGACAATTGGCGGGCTTCTTCATCATTGATGGTTAGGAGATCAATGCGCTTCAAGACTTCTTTTAATTCGTCCATCGCAGTGTCCATCCAGAAGTTCATGGTGTCTAACGCCACTAATTTTGGACGGGTCTTTAGCTGGTCGAGTACGCGTGCCTGAACGGCAGGAGTCAGGTTACCTAGCATAAGGTATTCTGTATCCTGGTAGTCGGCAGGAAGTACGGGGTCAAAATCGGCCAAGACATTGAGTTGGGTGTCCAAGGTGTCGCGGCCATTCATGTCTTTATGGTAACGGCCCGCCCAAAAGAAGGATTTTTCACCTTCTTTTACTTGCAGTCCGGCAAGATCTACCCCACGAGAACGGAGATCATCAAGATCAGCTTCCGGAAAATCATCTCCGATTACGGAAACTATTTTTATCTGCTTCGTGTAATAAGAAGCAGCTAAAGCAATGTAAGTAGCGGCTCCGCCTACTACGTTTTCTGCACGACCAAAGGGGGTTTCGATGTCGTCAAAAGCAACGGTACCCACAACCAATAAGCTCATAGAAATATTTTTTTGAAAAAAATCTCTGCAAATATTGCAAAATTTGATCAGACACTGTAAATTTGCGCTCGCTTCTTTAAAGAAGGAAGTTGAAAAAACATAAAATGCCTCCTTAGCTCAGCTGGTTAGAGCGGCGGACTGTTAATCCGTAGGTCGAAGGTTCAAGTCCTTCAGGAGGCGCAAAGAAAGGTCACTGTAATTTACAGTGGCCTTTTTTTATTGTCTAAACCTGAATACGCGCTGATGTTTTCTGTATATATTCTCTATTCTGAAAAGCACGACAAATACTACGTTGGTCAAACGGATGACTTGGAGCGGCGGCTACTCAAACACTAACTAAGTTGTCAGAAAATCTTTAAAAAAAGTTAAGTATCTCCTAAGATACAATACCACCAAATAAACCGCTCAGCCTTGCCGTTAATACAGGACTAATTTTCGCGAATAATCCAACATTATGTCTAAGCGTTTACTGTGTTTTCCTTTGCTATTACTGCTGAGTACTTTATTTCTGACCCAATGTGAGAGTCTACAAGGTCTCAAAGGGCCTACAACTCCTCGCTCAACTTCTGGGAACAGTAGCACTTCTCAGATTCGAAAGAATGTGGTGTCCTTTGCCGCTGAGCAAAAAGGGGTTCGTTATAAATATGCTGGCCGCAGCCCTCGGACAGGTTTTGATTGCTCAGGGTTCACCCACTACGTTTACGATGCTTTTGATGTAAACCTCACCCCCGTATCCAGGGTTCAAGAAGATGAAGGTAAGCGAATCAATCTTGATGATGCACAGGCAGGTGACTTGATATTTTTTCGCCGGAGTGCGACAGGGCCTGTATTTCATGTTGCACTAGTGGTAAGCCAAAGTCCAGGTAACCTTACTGTCATTCATAGTACTTCTTCCCGAGGAGTAATCATGGAAAATATTTATGCTAGTTCTTATTGGCGTACGAAACGGATGAGTGCCCGTGACGTTATTTCTCGCTGATGTTTTGCCGGGTAATGTGCAAGAAATGTAGGTAGAAGGCCCCTCAATCAGGCACTGTCATACATTTTGACATTAAAATCTTCCTTATATTAATATTTTATTCCTAGCTTTAGTAGACTTGAGAAATTCAATTGTCTTTTCGTACTGTAATACAAGCTTATAATCCAGGGTAACTTACTAGCCCTTGACGTAGTCATATCTAATAACACAGGAAGAGTGCAAGAGACATATAAAGATACTTTATTAGGAGATACAAATCGGTTGGTCATCGAGTTGACCAAGTCGAGAGCTTTTCGCAAAAAGCTTCCTGAGGTGCTTAAGACAATATCTGCTCATTTAAAAACAGAGCAAAGCTACTTACTTGAGGTAAGACCAGTTAAAGGAATGCTGGATCAGTTAGTCTACAAGAAAATTATAGAAGTCTCTGCTGCGGGCGAAAAAAAAGAACATATTGTTCATGAGTTATTCTCTGAAGTCATTTTTTCGCAGCGGGTGTTAAAATCATGGTTGACTGATTTGGCGAGTTTATCAAAAACAAAATTATCGATAGGCCAATCGTCGGAAAATAATAACCTGCCCAGCCTTATTTTTGCTGATCACTATGAAGAGGCTGCGCTTGATAAGCTTAATAACAATCAGATTTGCAGAAAAATTTTCAATAGCCTCGGTGTTTCCATTTCCTCTTTTCTTATTGTACCATTGGTTTACGAGCAGGCGATTTTAGGCTTTTTTGCAACTCACAGTAGCAATGTTATTGTACACACTGAGCATCAACTAGAAATGGTCGTTTCTCTAATGCAACTAACGGCGAACCTTTATGCGTGTGAATATGTAGAGGATCAGCGAGTTCTTCACGAAAACTATCTACTCAAAACCAGCGAAAAGCGATACCGTAAATTTATTCGGCACAGTGCTGAAGGTATTTACTTTATGAATTGCGGCAAACCAATTCCTGTTGATGCAGAGGTTGATGCTCAGGTAGAATCGTATTACGCTAATGCCTACGTTGAAGAATGTAACTTAGCGATGACTAAAATGTATGGTTTCGAAAAGGAAAGTGATCTTATTGGGAAGCGGATTGAGGTTATTCATCAAGGAGAGAATTATGAGCAAAATAGGCTGAGCTTTAAGAGGCTGGCAGAAAATAACTATCAAATAAAAGGGCAGGAAACGAAAGAACTGGACAAGTATGGCAACTGGAAGTATTTTATAAATGAAGCTTTTGGTATTGTTGAAGACAACCATTTGCTAGGTATCTGGGGGATTCAGAGAGACATTACTGAAAAGTACCAAAATGAGCGAGGAGATGCATTATTAGAGGCCGTATTGCATGCTATCCCTGATATTAAAATTCGCATTAATGTTGAAGGGGAGATATTGGCTCTTTACGGTTCAGAGCAGAAGCAAGATAAAGATGGACTTACTTTTCAAGACAATATCATCACAGGAAAGCACCTAACCGAAGTACTTCCGGTTTTTGTAGCAAAAGGCTTGTTGTTTAATGCCAGAAAATCTCTTGAGGAAAAGACCTTGCAAGCGTTTGAATTTTTGGATGCTGATTCCAGTGATGGTAATGTGCGCTACTATGAAGCCAGAATCAACAACATCAATGCAGAGGAACTTATCATTATCCTCAGAAATGTCACACAGTTAAAGATTGCGGAGCAGGCCCTTACAGAGCAAATCAGCCAGGTCGATCAAAAAAACCGCCAGCTCCAAAAGTATATCGAATCTAATCTACAGCTTGAAAATTTTGCCTTTGTAGCATCGCACGATCTACGAGAACCGGTTCGTACTATGCGTACGTTTGGGCAGTTTTTGAAAAAGCGAGTAGGTCATAAGCTCGATGAAGAAAGTATGATTCACCTCGACTTTATCATCAATAGCGCAAGTCGGATGAATCAGCTCATTGAAGATTTACTCACCTACTCTCGTGTAAATACAGAGTCGGTTACCCGTGACCCTATCGAACTGGGCCCATTGTTGGAAGAAATCACCGATAGCCTAAAAGCAACAATTGAGGAGACAGGTGCAAAAATAATTTTCAAAAACCTCCCTTCTGTAATCCTTGGTAATCGGTTGAAGATTCAACAGGTTTTTCAGAATTTGCTAGCCAACGGTATCAAGTTTCATCGCAAAAATGAATCCCCGAAAATCATTATTTCAGTCAAAGAAACCAAAACCCACTGGCGCTTTATGGTCGCCGATAATGGTATAGGTATTGAAGAAGAGTTTCACGAGCAAATTTTTGTCATTTTCAAGAAGCTCCACAATTACCAAGAATATCAGGGAACAGGAATTGGTCTCACTTTGGTGAAAAGTATTGTCAATCAGCACGGTGGCGAAATCTGGTTGGAATCAAAAGTAGGGAAGGGCACCACTTTTTATTTTACGCTGTTAAAGTAATTTGCAAACCATTATGGAAAATTTTCATCAACATGCTGAGGAGTTTAGTCAGCGTTATCTCGATGGCCTTGCTCAGGCAGACTTGGAAGGTATACTGGGCTTGTTTATGCCTGCTGCCCAAGTGCAATCCCCCCTGTATGGTAAAGTAGCAGCAAATGTCTTTTACCGGGATTTGTTCTCAGATACCCAATCTTCGGTAGTACAACTCAAGGACGTACTGACCAATGAAGAAAACCTTTCTGCTTGCTTGTTCTTCTCTTATAGCTGGACGCTTGCCAGTGGTAGTAAGGTAGAATTTGAAGTTGTTGATTATCTGAAGTTTAATAGAAATGGTTTGATTGAATTTCTGCAAATCATCTACGATACCCGCCACAGTCGCCAAGCCTACGAAGGGCTTAATTAACCAACGGCCTGTCGAGTAAATCACTTTATCTATCGGGTTTTCACCGCAATTGGTTGATTATACAAATAGTGACTGCAACTTTCTATTCCTACCCTCCGTCTATTAAGGGTATCCAATTCCTGATAAAAAATAATTGGCGATAGAAATAGCGCTTTAACCAAGCAATAATTTTCGTCAAGGAAATATTATCAGGATTTTTTTTGAAATCACGAAGGCTTCGGAGAAGTATTGTTTTAAGTATTTCCAAGAGACCTTCAAAACCCGACATGATGAAAAATTTTCTTAGTGTACTGGCAATCGCCAGCGCAGTTTTATGCTGCACTCAAGTACAGGCAAACACCACTCCTGCAAAATTATTACTGAAAGTAGAGGCAGTAGACCAAAGCCACCTCTTGCTGCACCTGGCCAATCTCCAGCAGGAGACAACGGTGCTTCGCATTTTGGATTTTGATGGAGCGGTCTATCTCAGGAAGACGATTACGGAGCACAATGGCTACGCGCTCGATATCAATTTAGAGGATTTACCAGATGGACGTTATTTCCTTCGCGTAAACCAAAAAGGTAGTCAGGTCGACCAGATTATTTTCAAGGGAGATGGCTTGCTTCTTGTTAGTCAGCCGAAGTCTTCGAAGTGATCAATAGGCGCTTAGCTTGGCTTTTTCGAAGGGTGCGCTATACAGCATGCCTATGGCAAAGTCCAGTTTAGAATGAATGGGAGTTTGAATTGATCTTCAAGCTCCCATTCTAATTGTTGGCCTTGTTTGGCGAAAGAAAACGCAATGCATTGGGAAGTAGGCTTATCGTTGCCGGACAAGCTCCAAGGAATTCTCCATCGGCTTCGATTAATAATTCGTCTCCAGTTCTTGGAATGACTTCTATCGTTTTACAATTGGTGAGATAGGCTTTTCTGTAGCCCGCAATTCTCCCTTGATAAAAGCGGAAAGAGTTTAATACAACGGCCAACTTGCTTACTTTCTTCACATAGGTAAGTGCCATTGTTTCTCCCTGGCTCCTTGCCTGGGGGACCAGTTGCATTCCGCCCCCAGAAAATCGCCCAATACCAGCATTGATGGTGTAGTAAGCTGCTTCATGCTGATGCTCATCATATTTAATGATTCCTCCTTGAGGCTTATACATAAATAAACACCGGAAAGTAGCCCAGAAGTAGAATACCTTTCCCGGCAAGCGGCTTTTTTTATCCATCATGTAGCGTACCACAAAGG
Organism: Lewinella sp.; assembly: GCF_050633125.1. Lineage (NCBI taxonomy): Bacteria > Pseudomonadati > Bacteroidota > Saprospiria > Saprospirales > Lewinellaceae > Lewinella > Lewinella sp. The sequence goes on along the minus strand of NZ_JBOEFX010000065.1, from coordinate 48,887 downwards.
CATCATAGGCCAATCCCGCCACATTCATAAAGTAGCGCACGGAGGAGCCATCCGTCGACTGATAATTGATTTTTCCCAAATTCTGATAGGCGGGCACCGCCGTGAGGAAATACTGTTTCCAGCTCGACCATTTCTTAGAAATCCCGTGTGATTTTATCCAATCATTACCTGTGCCGAGGGGCAGTAGTGCAAAAGTAATTTCTCGAGAGGGCGTCTTTTTTTGCAGCACAATACCATTGATCACCTGATGAGCGATCCCGTCACCACCAACGGCCATAATGTGACGAATACCCTCACTGACGGCTTCTTCTACGAGTTGGGTAGCATTGCCGCTGTGTTTGCTCATCACTATTTTAGTATCAGGTATTAGCGCTTGTAGTTTGGTTTGTATAGTAGGCCACCACTGCTCCAGGTTGCCATTATTGGCCTGGGGGTTGACAATAACTAACCAGCGGGCGGTCAGATGCGATCTCTTAGTATTTTGTATCATTGTGGCAGCATAAAATAATTTCCAATATCCATATTCCGATCAGTAGTGACAAATATCCTGGAAATAAAAGAGGTCGTTAAGGCCTACGGCAGCAAAATAGCAGTCGATCGAGTCTCTCTTACGGTACCTAAAGGAACCATTTTTGGTTTGTTAGGCCCTAATGGCGCTGGAAAAACGTCACTGATCCGTATGATCACTACGATTACTCGCCCCGATGCAGGAGAGATTATCCTCAATGGTGAACCTTTGCATTCGGATCACCCTCGCCAAATTGGTTATTTACCAGAAGAACGGGGCCTGTATAAAAAAATGAAGGTAGGAGAGCACCTCCTTTACCTAGGCCAACTCAAAGGCTTATCTGCTGCTGCTGCGAAGGAAGCTTCAGAACGCTGGCTGGAAAAGCTAGGCATGCTAGATCGCTGGAACCAACCCGTTGAAGCACTCTCCAAAGGTCTCCAGCAGCAAGTACAATTTATAGCCACCATTATTCACGAGCCTAAGCTCTTGATTCTCGATGAGCCTTTTTCAGGCCTTGATCCGGTAAATACCAATCGGTTGAAAAGAGAAATTCGGCTGCTCAACGAGCAAGGGACAAGCATTATCTTTTCTACCCATCGGATGGAGCAAGTAGAAGAAATCTGTGAAGACATTATGCTGATAAATGCGGGGCAGAATGTCCTACAAGGTGCTGTAAGTGAGATCAGGGAGCGTTACAAGCAATACCATTTTCAATTGCTGTACCAAGGAGAATTACCAGCGGCTTTCGCCGAGCATTTTCCCATTATTGAGCAGGGAAAACAATCTTTGACCTTTGCAGGCAAGGAAAACGAAACAGCAAACACCATCCTTCGACAGCTTTTGCAATTGGGGGTTCAGATTCGGTCCTTCACAGAGGTGTTACCTAGCTTGAATGATATTTTTATTCGTACGGTTGGGGCGGCTGCTCCCGCTTCCTAAAATCGCCGTTTTATGCGACAACTTCGACTAATTATTAAGCGGGAATACTGGACCCGGGTTCGCCGCAAATCCTTTTTGATCGCTACACTGGTTACGCCTTTGGCCTTCGGTCTGTTTGTGGTGGTCGTCAACTATATTTTGCAGTACAAAAGTGATGAGGCTATCCGAATAGCGGTCATCGATGAAGGTCAGCTGTTCGATGGCGGTATTGCTGATGAAGAGAACATCTTCTTTAAGATCGTTGACACCGACCTGGAAACCATCAAGGATAATTTTTCGTCTTTCAAGTATCACGGCATTTTGGTGACACCATCTTCGGGGAGGCTTCAACAGCAAGAATATCGGGCCAGCTATTATACCGATCAAAAGCTTACGCTGGAACTAGAGCCCGTTCTTGTAGACCGCTTGCGTACGGCTTTGCGCAAGCACAAAGTAGCCGAACTACAGCTTGATGAACGAAGCCTGGAAGCCCTCAATAGTCAGGTAGATATAGAACCGAAGCCGGTGACACCGGAGGCGATCGTAGGCACCTCTATGGCTGGCAAGATTGCGGCAGTTATCGGTATGGTAATGGCTTTCTTTATGTATATCACCGTCTTTATCTATGGTATGATGGTGATGCGTAGCGTCATGGAGGAAAAGACCAACCGGATTGTAGAAGTAATGATCTCTTCGGTCAAGCCATTTCCGCTGATGTTAGGAAAAATTATAGGCGTTGGTATGGTGGGGTTGACACAAGTATTGGCCTGGGCGATTTTGGTTCCTCTCATGCTGATTGGCGTCAGCCTTTTATTTGGCTTTGATATGGGAGCCACCAACCTGCCGGAGACTCCCCCGGAGTTCGGTGATATAGACCCACAGGTGCTAGTTTCTCAAATTATGACGGAACTAGGGTCTTTCAACTGGTGGGTTATTTTGCCTTTGTTTTTACTTTATTTCCTAGGGGGCTATTTTATGTACGCAGCGCTTTTTGCCGCAGTTGGCTCTGCCATGGGAGATGATCTTGGCGAGGGGCAATCCCTGACGATTCCCATCACTATTCCTGTTATTCTGGCTTTTTACATTACCATTGCTGCTATTCAGTCACCCAACTCTGGCTTGGCTATTTGGGCCTCGTATTTTCCACTTTTCTCGCCCATTGTAATGCCTGCGCGACTGCCTTTTGACCCACCCTGGTGGGAAATAGTAATCTCTTTGGTATTGCTTCTTGGTACCTGTATTGGCTTAATATGGTTGTCTGGTCGTATCTATCGGGTCGGCATTCTATTGTATGGCAAGAAAGTGAGCTTGTGGGAAATGGGCAAGTGGATTTTTAGGAAGTAATGTTTGAAAAATGATATCAAAAATAATTGTAGCCTCCAAGAATCCTGTCAAAGTTGATTCAGCGTTGGCGGGTTTCGAGGAGATGTTCCCAGACCGGGCTTTTATAGCTGAGGGAATCAGCGTTCCTTCCGGAGTAAGCGACCAACCCTTGGGAGACGAAGAAACTTACCAGGGAGCGTGGAATCGGGTTCAGGCAGCAAAAGCCGCACACCCTGACGCTGACTTCTGGGTAGGTATCGAAGGAGGCAATATCATCAAAGACCAGGAGATGGAAGTGATGGCCTGGGTGGTTGTGCTTTCCAAAACTCAGCTAGGAAAAGCACGGACAGCGGGTTTTTATTTACCACCAAAAGTCATTGAGTTAGTAAACCAAGGCTATGAGCTTGGCCATGCTGATGACCTCATCTTTGGTGTCTCAAATTCAAAGCAAACGGGCGGCTCCTCGGGTTTGTTAACCGATGGTGTAATGAACCGTAAGCGTTTTTACGTGCCTGCGGTTATTTTGGCGTTGATTCCTTTTTTGAAAACGGAACTTTACAGATAGGCATCTACGGTTGGGACACATCTCGGCCAAAATCAGGAGTGGGATCAAGAAAAAACACCTCGGAGAGATGGAATGTTGGTAGAAAAGAATGAATAAACAAGGAAACGACCTCGG
>NZ_JBOEFX010000065.1:1016-45442 GCF_050633125.1 Lewinella sp. | reverse complement strand
CATAAATGTGTCCCAACCGTAGGATAGGCATTGGTCAAGAATTAACTTTCCTCTTTCTCCTTCAACTTGAGTAAAGTCATCCCGACTTTTAGTACGGCGCGTTTTTTGACTGAAAAGCGGAAGTCGGAATTTTTTTATACAAAATCGGTTAGGGTGAAGAGATAATTAGACAAGGTAAGGAAAACCTAATTGCAAGTAAATAGATGCCTAAAACCAATTAGGGAAGCTTGAAAACGGAGAGGGTCTTTTGCATCAAACAACCATGACGGTGAAAAAAATCATGTTTATGAATATTTATTTTTTGAGTAAGCACGTAGAAAGACATATCCAGCAAATGGAAGAGGATCGAGCTGAATTTGAAACAGTAGAGGAGCTTTAACAAGCGCTAAAACATAAAAAAAACATGGGAATGCAAGGAGTAAGCATTAATAAATTCAGTACCTGTTTGCTGTTTTTAATAATTATGATGGGCACAGGTTGCCAAACTTATAAAGGGTACTATTATTCGAGTTTCGATGCTGATCGTCCTCGTATTTACGAGTATTCTTGTAAAGCAGATCCAACAAGAACCCAGTATTGGAGAATGACAAGTGATCATAATAGTCTGATTACAGAAGCATACGATGCTAATTTTACTCAATTCGAATTAATTAAGGAAGCGTTTAATCATGAAGGTTCCGTTTTAGTTAGCTACATTAATTTTGATGATAAGGGAGATCGTCTGCATAGGGATATTCAAAAAACGGACATTTATAAATGGAAAAAAGATGGACCGTACGAATATGCGATTGAATATGAAAACAATGGAGAGCGAGTATTCTTTTTAAAGGAAAGAGAATACATAGGTGTGGCAAAAGTGAATGTACTAGGTGCAGATTATGACTGCCTTAAGTTCAAGGGGACCTATAAGTTTGGCCTGGTGGGAGAGCCTGCCGAGTATGAGTATTATCAGTACAGTTATTACGCTAAAGGCCTTGGGATGGTCAAGTATGAGAGATACTTTCCGGATGGAGAATCGATTGTATTAGAGCTGACTGAAATTTATGATGATCAAGAATGGAAAAGGAGAATAAATTGATTTTCTACTGTTGCAGTGATGCTTTGTCCAAAATGTAATGAGCAATCAAAGGAGATGAGAAAGGGGAGCTACGCATTGCTTATCATTAATGGTATTAACATCGTAGAAAAGATACGTTGGGGCTATTTCGCGAAGAATACATCAAGGTTGATAATCTATATGCCTTCAATACTGGATTTAATGATCAGCATCTTCGTGTCTCTTATTGCTATAGTTGTTATTGTCAAGAAAATGGCGAATGATGATCATTCTAATGTGGTTTTCCGTGATGATGTATTGGATGCTTTTGATAAGGTATTGCCAAAGAGAAATTATTGGCTTGTAGGCATACTCACCTTGGTAGCCTGTTTTTACGTAAGTATAAAAGCAATGTTTTAGAACAAGTCTACTAAACCGGTAGCACAAATGCAGTGACTCCGTTTAGCAATAAGTAGTCTTACATTTGTAACAGAACCAAAGAACCAACCATGAAAACAAAATTCCTTACCATTTTTCTGTGCACTTTCTGTATTGGCGCCAGTGCACAAGTTGCATTTGAACAAAATGTAGTTATCGATAACTTTTACAGCACTATCAATCCTAGGGCAATAACAGCTGCTGACATTGATAACGACGGCTTTAAGGACCTTTTGGTCGCTAGCTATAGTAGTGCCGCCTGGGTAAGAAGTACCGACGGAGTAGGAGGTTTTGAAAAGGTAAGGCCCATTTCAACTGAGTTTTTAGACGCCAGTAATATTGCAGCAGCAGATTTTGATGGTGATAATGATTTAGATGTTGTGATCTACGCGCGTGGTGACAACAGTTCTTATGATGTACTTTATGCTGAAAATACCGATGGTCTTGGAGCTTTTTCAGCGCCCATTGTGTTGGCTAGTACGGAGTCTCTTATTCGTTTGAACTTACAGGTGCTGGATATGGATAATGATGGAGATATTGATATTGCCTATGGTAGTAATGACAATATTTCCTGGTTAGAAAACACCGATGGGCAAGCCACATTTACCGATAATTACTTGTTGGGGACCAATGATGGCTTTTATACGATTGATGTAGACGGCGACGATATTTCGGACATTATCGCTGATTTTGGCTATGATTTAAGGGCCTATAAGCTTAATGCCGATGGGACGCTTTCGTTTTTTGAAACTATGAATACCTTCTCCTTGAATAACGACCACAAAGCAGGAGATATAGACGGTGATGGTGATAATGACGTGGTGACCTTTTTTGAGAACGGAACAACGCGCCAAGTACATTGGTATGAAAATACAGATGGCTTAGGCATTTTTAGCAATAGGCAAATCTTGTTCAATCTGCCTTCTATTTCAGGTTCTTCCAGTGGTGATCAAAAAAGCTTGGAAATTATAGATATAGATAACGATAATTTGGTAGATGTCGTGACCTTTGACTCTAGAAGAAACGGTATGTCATGGTACAAGAATTTGGGGAGTGGTGCATTTGGTATGGAGCAAATTGTAAGTGACGAAATATTATCAATAACCAGTATTGCCATTTCAGATATAGACAATGATGGAGCGCAAGATATTTTATTCACGGATTATACCTCAAACGAATTTTCCTGGCTCAGAAACCAAGATGGTTTAGGCAATTTTGGAGGTATACTCAGGATGTCATCTTATGCTTATTTTGTTAATCATGTTGATTATGGCGACATAGACGGAGATGGTGATTTAGACTTGGTGTCTTCTTCCCATGGCGATAATAAAGTAGCTTGGTACGAAAACACCAATGGCCTAGGCGATTTTTCAAATATTCAGCAACTAATTTCAAAAACAACAGACGGGGCAAGGGATGTTTTTGCGGTAGATCTGGATGGCGACTTGGATCTGGATGTTTTGGTATCGGCCTATTTGGATGCTACAACAGACGAGCATCAACTCATCTGGTTTGAGAATGACGGCACAGGTACTTTTACGACAGAACACATTTTTGAAACTACGATGGAAATGATCTTGCGAATTAACTACGCAGACGTAGATAATGACGGAGACATGGATGTGATCAGTGGGCAAGAAAATAGCGTCTTGGCATTGTATAAAAACAATGGAGATGGAACCTTTGCACCGCCCGTTATCTTTTCTGAACCCGGATTTTCCTACCTAACGAGCTTGCAAGTTGCTGATATGGATGGCGATAATGATATCGACGTTTTAGCATCTTACATCAGTAGTGAAATTATATGGCATGAAAATGTTGATGGGCTTGGGGACTTAAGTGTTAAGCATGTTATTATTGATGCGATGCCGTCTTCTAGCCCAATCTTTGTGGCCGACATTGATGGCGACAGTGATAATGATGTACTGTTCGGTAGCAGGTCTGGCGATGAGGTGGGCTATTTTCTTAATGAAGACGGGCAAGGCACTTTTGGAGATAAGATCGTTACCTCGGAGGTTCCTCAAGAACCAAATGCTATTTACAGTTTAGACGTGGATGGTGACGGCGATATGGACATGATTGCCCATTCTTCAGAAGGACAAAAGTTTATCTGGTTTCCAAATGATGGCGATGCCAATTTTGGCGATGCTATCGAGATTACAAGTTTAATAGGAAGAATCAACCACATCACTTCGGCTGATATAAATGGAGACGGGAAAGTAGATTTAATCACTTCGTCTTATGATGACGACAAGGTGGCTTGGTTCGAAAACTTAGGCACCTTATTTACCAACACCATTTCTGGTGTGGTTCGTTTAGACGCCAATGCGGACGGTTGTGATGTGGCCGATGCCGTGATTCCAAACTTATTGATCCAGTCGAACAATTTCAATAATACCTTCGCAACGTTTACACAGCCCGATGGAAGTTATACTCTACAAGCTAATGAAGAAATTTTCACAACGGTAATTTCTTCCGCTTTACCAACGTATTATACGAGCAACCCAGCTAGCCATACCTTTGACTTTACAGGCTTGAGTAACACGACTAGCTATTCCGACTTTTGTGTAGAAGCCAATCAAACGGTCAATGATCTGAATATAGTTGTTTATCCATCCCTTGATGACCCTAGACCTGGGTTTGAAACATCGTATCGGTTGATCTATAAAAACAATGGTACAACGCCATTGACAGGAACCATTGACTTCCAGTTTGATGATACTAAAGTGAATTTTTTAAGTGCTTCTGAAACGATAGCTACACAAACCGCAAACACCTTAACGTTTAGCTATAGTGACTTGATTCCTTTTGAGACGCGGTATATTGATTTAGTATTCAGTGTATCACCTCCACCCACAACGAATATCGACGATGTACTAAATGTAATCGCAACGGTCAATCCACTTGCAGGAGAAAACAATGAAGACGACAACGTTTTTAGCTTAGCGCAAACCGTTATTGGTTCTTACGATCCCAATGACATTCGCGTCCTGGAGGGGGAAGAAATAACAATAGAGGAAGCCGATAAGTATTTGCATTATATTATTCGTTTTCAAAACACAGGAACAGCGAGTGCGATAAATGTAAGGGTTAATAATATTTTAGAAGATAAACTCGATTGGTCAACATTGCAACTGGAAGGTTTAAGCCACGCAGGAAGAGTTGAAATCATAGATGGTAACAACGTCGATTTCATATTCGATGCGATTAATTTACCAGATAGTACTACGAACGAGCCGGGTTCCCATGGGTTTATAGCCTATAAAATCAAACCAATGAGCAATGTTGTAGTTGGCGACATATTTTCTAATAAAGCTGATATTTACTTCGACTTCAACCCGCCGATTATAACGAATACAGCAACTACCGAGATTGTAATCCCATTGTCAGTGTCTGATATTGGAACGCATTCCGTTAAGTTTTATCCTAACCCCGTAAGTTCCGTTTTAACAATTAGATCGGAAAATGTAGTCGATTTAATTCGGGTTTATGATGTCAATGGGAGATTGCGTAAAACACTAATGCCGAATAGTGAGATGATCTCTTTAGATGTTTCAAATTTAGTTGAAGGCCTGTATTTTATGGAGGTTAAGTCTAAAGACGGTATCCAGATGTTGAAGTTTGTTAGGAAGTAAGCTGGATTTTCGGAAAAGTGCCGAAAGTTCAGCTAAGTTGTTGTTGGGGAAGACTGTCTTTTTACGTAAGCATAAAAACAATATTTTGGCATGAGGAAGCAACTGTTATTGTTGATTTTAGTCAGTCAACTACTTCCCGCTTGTTCCATTCCAGGGACCTACTATTTGGTAAACTCAACAGATGCTAGCCTTAGCGTAAGACTAGGTTATGCGTATTCTTTTGAAAATTTAGAAATCAAATCTGCCATATATGAAGGTCAGGCTGTTGATTTTGGTGATTTTGGCGAAATGGTAGATCATTCATGTGAATTTGATACATTATCCCACTCTGTCCTATTCACTTTGGAGCCAAATACCTATGCGTTTATTGGGTATGGATCAAATCATAGAAGCTATGTAGATGTAATTGATATTGCTCAAATTCAAAAACCAATGAACATCAATGATGGGGACAATAGCAAGGTGGATATTTCGTCAGCAGGTATGGGGTCGTATATAGGAGTAGTGACGATAGATCAAGTTGAAGATATCAGTAATATTCCGCCGCCAGATGGCGTATACATTTACGATGTCGCTTTCGCCGAATGGGAAGGAAAGTCAATGGGAGATAAAGTGGAAGTTACGATAAGGAATAGGAGCGTAGAAGTTCGATATGATGGCGGAAGCCAGTTGCCGTTAGCGGAAAAAGGTGAATTACTAGATAGTGGTATACTTGTTCGTCATAGAACAGGAGAGTGGATCATTGTCCGATCTCATGATGAGATTGATGCGGAAGAAATAGGCGGCTGTACTGGAGGGCCTTCTGTAATTGACTTCGATAAGCAGAAGTTCTGGATGTGCTAGCTGAATACAGCTCTCCAGTTTTATTACCTAAGAAAACAACCTAAATGCCTGGCTTTAAAGATGACAGAATACTCGATGCCCCTGTTCCATCTAGCGTCAAGAAATTGAGTGATTATCAACTTGCTGGATTCCTTGAAGAGGATCATCGATACGCAAGAATATTGAGAGAATACATTTCCGAACTTCGTATATGCCGAAAAACAGTGGTGGCAACCATTAATACAATACCTCAAAAATGACAAAAGTTACAATTGCTTTCTTTTTTTTAGCCTCATCATTCGCGGTCTTTGGGCAATCTATTGATGAGCCTTTTTCAATAGAAAAGATGGAAAAAGACTTAGAGGTATTTAAAGAAATAAGGCAAAAAGCTAATTCAGGGCTCTACAAATACCGTACAAAGCAACAAATTGATAGCTTATATGAATGGGCAGGCAATGAAATTCAAAATATTACCACCTATATCGGTTTTTACAACTTAATCTCTACCCTTACTGATTTTGAAGGAAGCCTGCATAACAATACTTCTTTGCCCCAGAAGTACCTGAAAAGTATACTGTCGGAAGAGGGTGGCTACTTTCCCTACCCCCTAAAGTGGATAGAAGGAAGATGGCTTGTTAATTACAAAGACGGGGACCTGCCTTTGGGAGCAGAAATTACAGCAATAAACGATGTGCCAATCTCGGAAGTAATAGTAAATCTACACAAATACTATACCACCGACGGCGTAAATACAACAGGAAAACGAATAGGGATAAGTAGTGCTTTTAGCAGGTACTACAGGTACCATTATGGTTTAAAAGATACTTTCGAAATTTCGTTCATAGCACCCAACTCGGATATCGAAGAAACATTAAGAACAACGAGTGTCAGGTATTCAGACTATCGTGTTAAGTTCAGAAAAAGACACTCCCGTCCGTTTGACAAACTTCAATTCAAAACGATCCAGGAAAAGGAAAGGTATGCCTACAAACAAATAGATGAGCATACAGGACTTCTTACCCTCAATACATTTGGTATGGGCAATGAAGAATCAGAAGAACACCTGGAATACAAAGCATGGCTGGACAGCATTTTTATCGCTATTAAAAAAAGCGAATTAGAAAATTTGATTGTAGATGTGAGGAACAATGGCGGTGGCGACGACCCTAATGATGTAGTAACGTATTCGTACCTAACCAATAGAACGTTTCAAGAAAGCAAGCAGGCTTGGATTAGCTTTAACAAGGTTCCATTGCTCAAGTATTATGATTCCCCGTTTCCTAGAATACTCCGACCGCTAGGTGTTGGCAAATTCAATCGTGATTTTCAAAAAAGATTTCCAAGGGAAGAGGATGGGAGGTTCTATATAAGCAAAGCGTCTAATGAAATGAAAATACGACAACCCAACGACAATGCTTTTAAAGGGAATATTTATCTTTTGATAAGCCCAAGGGTTGCCTCGGCAGGGAGCCTTTTTGCTGCGTTGGTAGCAGGAAATGATAATACCACTTCAATTGGTGAAGAAACAATGGGCGGATATTATGGTCATAATGGACATACTCCTTTTGGTTACGTTTTACCAAGATCAAAGATTGTTACCGAGTTTTCCATTGACAACATAGCGCAGGATGTACCTGTAAAGGCAAACCAATTCTATAATAGAGGAGTTATCCCTGACTATGAGGTTTTACAAACTTTTGAAGATTTTTTAGACAACAAAGACACGCAAATGGAATTTGTTTTAAACCTGATAAAAGAGAAATGAAAAAAATCGTGATTACTTTTTTAGTCTTAATTTCTTTTGGGAATTTTGGATTTTCCAAGGTAGAGGGGATTAGTGATACGCTGGAGACAACGACTGTTTTGTATAAGGTGACACATCCTGATAGCCAATATGAATCTTATCTGTTTGGCACCCACCACGCTTTCGGGAAACCTTTTTTTGATTCATTACAGTTTGCAAAAGAGGCTCTTTTGTCATCGAAAATCCTGATTAAGGAGAACCTTAATATTCCGGGACATTTAGCAGAAGATATTATCAATAAAAGAACATCTACTACAAAGTGGAACAAGTATTTAGACAAAGAAAACTATTCCTATATCCAAGCTCTTTTTTCACCGAGTAATTTGGAGTTCGATAAAATGACGCCGGCTGAATTATATGCTTTTTTAAGTAGGCACTACAAAGAAAAAGTTTGTATCAAAAAGGACTCAAAGGCTAATTATTTCTCTCTTGATGATTATATCGGGATGGTAGCTGAGCAAAATCAGATAGAGGTAGTTGGACTTGAAACGACTGAGGAGCAGATTTTATTAATCAACAACGACTTGAAAGGGATGCCTCGGAAGGTACATAAAAGGAGGCTCGGAAGTATGATAAACAGAATCCAATCGGAGTCTAATGACCATTGTGCTGAAATTGAATGGTACCGGAAAATGGACTTTGATTTCCGGCTGAATGAACCTTGCCAGAATACTTTGGTGTTATCAGATCGAAATGAGAAGTGGATGATTCAAATACAAGATCATTTTACTTCAAAAAGCTGTTTTGTAGCCGTCGGACTAAGTCATTTAATGTTTGAGTGTGGATTAATAAGCAAATTAAGAGCATTGGGGTATGAAATAGCTCCAATTGACGTAAAATGAAACGACTGACAACTATCAAAATTATATTCAATAATACCTCCACGATATTGCCAGGTGTAATATTCTTACTCCTAATAATTGTGTGAGCGGGAAAGGAGAAATAACTCGAGAAGGAAGTCTGACTGCCGCACCAAATTCAACCTTAGAAGTTGGGAAAATCTCGGCGTTGAACCAATATAAAGACGGTGAGAAAGATGGATTGTGGAGGACGTATTAGCAGAGGGGGCAATTGGAGACAGAAGGCCATTGTAGCGTTGGACTAAAATAAATCAGCTTTCAGCCCCATTTTGAGCTGCTAAAAAGGTATTTGCCTTATGCTAAAGCGACGAATGTATTTTTTCTTTTCACAGCTTCCGTTACCTAAAGCTTTGATTGCGAGGATAAACTATTACATGGTTATGGCCTTTGAAAAGAAAATTTGTAAAAAAGTACTGTACAACTTGCCTCCTAATAAAATATGTCCTAGATTTGCCTCGCCTTTTAAAGAAAGGTACTCTTATAGGTTGGTGCGGTAGCTCAGTTGGTAGAGCAATGGACTGAAAATCCATGTGTCGGCGGTTCGATTCCGCCCCACACCACTTCTTTCAGCAATTATGAACGTAACTTTTGTACATCATCATCATTCAGGCTTTGCTTTTGCGGCGAATGGTGATCTGATGGGTGCATAATTACTGAATTAACACACAATGAAAAGGTCTTCCGTTAGTCGCGGAAGGCCTTTTTTTATTTCCCTAAGTCAAAGTTTTGACGGAAATAAGTCATCTGGCCTCCAACACAAACGGGGAAATTCTGTTCCAAACCATAAAATACCCCCAAAATGGCCAATCGACTCAAAGTAGCTGTTCAAAAATCCGGGCGATTACTCGATGATTCGCTCAAATTACTCAAAGAATGTGGCATCAGTATTGATAATGGCCGCAATCAGCTGAAAGCTTCAGCGCGTAACTTTCCAATCGATGTGTTGTATCTCCGTAATGGCGATATTCCTCAGTATGTGCAAGATGGTGTAGCGGATATCGGAATCATTGGGCAAAACACGGTGCTCGAAAAAGAAAAAAATATTAAAGAGGCGCTACAGTTGGGGTTCTCTAAATGCCGTCTATCTATTGCCACTCCTCGACAGACAGACTATTCCGGGCCTCAGTGGCTAGCAGGCAAGCGCATTGCTACCTCTTACCCCAATTCACTCCGCCAGTATCTTAAAAGCAATAATGTTACTGCCGAAATTCACGAAATATCCGGTTCGGTGGAGATCGCTCCGAATATTGGTCTGGCCGATGCCATTTGTGATTTGGTGAGTACCGGTAGCACGCTCTTTAAGAATAACCTGGTAGAGCAGGAAGTGATGTTCAAGTCGCAGGCTTGTATCGTACAAAACGAAGATTTAGATCCCGAACTACAGCAGATTCTGGATAAATTGGTGTTCCGTATCCAGTCGGTGCTTACGGCCCGCAAAAACAAATACCTTCTGATGAATGCCCGTGATGAAGCGGTGCAAGATATCATTAACGTACTTCCCGGCATGAAGAGCCCTACCGTTATGCCGCTTGCGCAAAGTGGCTGGAGCTCGATCCATACCGTTATTTCAGAAGACCGCTTTTGGGATATTATTGATTCCCTCAAGGACAAAGGTGCTGAGGGGATTTTGATTGTCCCGATTCAGAAGATGATTCTTTAGTGACGAGGCTCGCTTTAGCGTATACCCTAGCGTAGCATTTTCGCAGTCAAGCCTCATCGTATTAGGTACTTGGTGCAAGGTATAGGGATTTGAAAACCCGAGACGTTGAGACTTACCAAGTACCCGTTATTTTTTACTTTGCACAGTGAGATTTGATATTGTTCAGCTCACTGAAGAACAGCATGAAAATAGGATTGCATTTTATTTTCTGCGCAATAATAAGGATGCACTTTTATAATCAAATCTCACTATACTTATGCAACTCTATCTTCATAGTGATCCCGAAAAGTGGCCAGAAATCCTGGCGCGCCCAGCGCTGGATTTGGCCCAGCTCGAAGCGCCAGTCAATGCGATCCTCCAGGAAGTAGCTACACGGGGTGACGATGCCTTGCTGGATTTTACGGCCAAGTTTGATGGCGTTCGCCTGGCGGAGTTGGCGGTAAGTAAAGAAGAAATAGCACTGGCCGCAGAACAATTGCCTGTAGAATTGCGCACTGCGATTCAAACGGCAAAAAGCAATATCTCACAGTTTCACGCGGCCCAGCAGGAAACTCCTTTGGTGATAGAAACCATGCCGGGCGTTCGTTGCTGGCGCAAGAGTGTAGGCATCGAACGGGTGGGCTTGTACATTCCTGGCGGTACGGCGCCTTTGTTTTCAACCGTTCTTATGCTAGCGGTACCGGCGCAGTTGGCAGGGTGCAAAGAGATTGTTTTGTGTACGCCACCACAAAAGGATGGCACGGTACATCCCGCTATTCTTTACGCAGCCCAATTAGCTGGTGTTGAACGTATCTTTCGGGTAGGCGGTGCCCAAGCCATCGCGGCCATGGCCCACGGCACGGAAAGTATTCCGGCGACCTATAAGATATTCGGCCCTGGAAATGCCTACGTGACCGTTGCCAAGCAATTGGTAAGCAGATTGGGAGTAGCCATTGATATGCCTGCCGGTCCCTCTGAAGTGATGGTCGTCGCCGACGAGACCGCCGATCCCGATTTTGTGGCGGCAGATCTACTGAGTCAGGCCGAACATGGTGCCGATAGCCAAGTGGTACTGGTCACCTATTCAGCGCAGATGGCCAGGCGCGTCATAAAGGCGACAGAGGAACAACTTGCGAACTTGCCTCGCCGAGAATTTGCTGCAGCGAGCTTGAAAAACAGTTCTGCACTGGTGGTTTCTACACCAGAAGAAGCTATAACGTTGATCAATGTGTATGCACCGGAGCACCTGATCTTATCGGTAGATAATCCAGAGGAATTGGCAGCTGGCGTCATCAATGCTGGTTCTGTATTTATGGGGCACTATACGCCGGAGTCGGTTGGCGATTATGCCAGTGGTACCAATCATACCTTGCCCACCAATGGTTTTGCCCGGGCATACAGCGGAGTATCTTTGGATGCTTTTGTAAGGAAAATTACTTACCAGCAATTGACCAAAGAGGGTTTGCAAAACATTGGCCCTACGGTAGAAACAATGGCAACGGCAGAATCCCTTGTAGCTCACCAACGCGCAGTGAGCATTCGTTTAGCAAAGTTAAATTCTTGATCCCATGTCTCGAAAATTTGATCTTAAACAGTGGGTGCGCCCGAATATCGCCGCGCTGAAACCCTACTCTTCGGCGCGTGATGAATTTAAGGGCACTGCCGATATTTATCTGGATGCCAATGAGAATCCCTACGAAACGGGCCTCAATCGCTACCCTGACCCCGGTGCAGCAGCAGTAAAGGCGAAGCTGGAAGCGCTAAAAGGTATCCCCGTCAACCAGATTATGCTGGGTAATGGCAGCGACGAGGTTATCGACCTGTTGTTTCGCATTTTTTGTGAACCTGGGCAAGACGAAGTCATCATTCTGCCACCGACCTATGGCATGTACCAAGTAAGCGCAGATATTAACAATGTAGGTGTGGTAACCGTACCGCTTAAGAAACGTTTCGTGCCGGATGTGCCCGCTATTTTGGCTGCAGCCAACGAAAAAACGAAAATTCTTTGGCTCTGTACGCCCAACAATCCCAGCGGCAACGATTTTCCCGCCAGTGATATCGAACAACTACTGAAGGAGTTTCCAGGTGTTGTCGTTATCGATGAAGCTTACGTCGATTTTGCCGGGCGAGATACATATATCGGTTGGTTGGAACGCTATCGTAACTTAGTGGTTATGCAGACCTTTTCCAAAGCTTGGGGGCTAGCGGGAATTCGACTGGGAATGGCTTTTGCTTCACCGGGAATAATAGCCTTACTCAATGCCGTGAAGCCTCCCTATAACGTGAATAGACTTACGCAACAGGCTGCCCTCGACGCTTTGGAAAAGCAGGAAGAACAGGCACAGCAGGTTGTCGTTTTACTGGGCCAGCGCACCTTGTTGCAACAATACCTCAGCGGCTTGGAATTTGTAGAACGTATCTACCCTTCCAGTGCAAATTTCATCTTGGCCAAAGTGAACGACCCACAAGGTATTTACAATTACCTGATGAGCAAAGGAATCATCGTTCGCGATCGTTCACGGCAGTACCTCTGCGAGGGATGCTTGCGTTTTACGGTGGGAACGCCAGAAGAAAATGAGAGGTTGTTTCGAGCCTTGTTGGCTTATTCACAGTAGACAGTCTTTCTATGTTGAGAAGAATGTCTAAAATATAGTAATCTTTATTAAAAGGATGGAACACGGATTTGACGGACGAAACAGGATTTACACAGATTTTAGATCCGCGAAAATCCGCCTGATCCGTTAAATCCGTGGCCCATCCTCCTTTAAGAGACTAAATAATAGGATGCGTTTTTGATTACCCTATGTTTGAAAACAAAGTAACCATGCAAAAAATACTCTTTCTTGATCGTGATGGTACCCTCAATTTGGAGCCAGAAGATTACCAAGT
This sequence comes from Lewinella sp., assembly GCF_050633125.1. Taxonomy (NCBI): domain Bacteria; kingdom Pseudomonadati; phylum Bacteroidota; class Saprospiria; order Saprospirales; family Lewinellaceae; genus Lewinella; species Lewinella sp. The sequence continues at coordinate 32,319 of NZ_JBOEFX010000065.1, read as the reverse complement.
AGATGCTTTATCAAAAGTCGTCTTTTATCCAGAGGTATTTCAATACCTGGGGCGCATTGCTAGGGAGTTGGATTACGAACTCGTAATGGTTACTAACCAAGATGGTTTGGGGACGGACAGCTTTCCGGAAGATACCTTTTGGCCTGCTCAGAATATGATCGTTGATACCCTTGCGGGAGAAGGCATTACTTTTTCTGAAATCATCATTGATCGCACTTTTGCCAAAGACAATAAGCCTACCCGGAAGCCTGGCACGGCATTGCTCACAAAGTATCTGGAAGGTGATTATGACTTGGAGAATAGCTTCGTTGCAGGAGATCGCCTGACTGATATGCAGCTTGCGAAAAACTTGGGCGCTAAAGGCATCTGGATGAACAATGCGCCGGAGCTAGGTGCGGATGAGTTACAGCGCGAGCAACTAGAGCAACTCGAAAGCACTATTGCACTCACCTCCACCAGCTGGGCTGACATCTACGCTTTGCTGAAACTTGGTGGCCGTGAAGCTCGTGTACATCGCCAAACGAAGGAAACGGATATTTTGATAGAACTCCGTTTGGATGGTACCGGCCAGGGTAAAATGGATACAGGCCTCGGGTTTTTCGATCACATGTTGGATCAATTGTCTCGTCACTCAGGTTGCGATCTTAATGTGACAGTAAAGGGAGACCTGCACATCGATGAGCACCATACCATCGAAGATACCGCCCTCGCGCTTGGGGAAGCTTTCGCACAAGCATTAGGCAACAAAATAGGCATAGAGCGTTACGGTTTTCACCTTCCGATGGATGATGTGCTGGCCCAGGTTGCCATAGATTTTGGTGGCCGCCCCTGGATCGTTTGGGACGCCGAATACAAGCGTGAGAAAATTGGTGATATGCCGACGGAAATGTTTTTCCACTTTTTTAAATCCTTCTCGGATGCTGCCCGTTGTAATTTGAACATAAAGGTAGAAGGGGACAACGAGCATCACAAAATCGAAGCGACATTTAAAGCTTTGGCGAAAGCCATAAAAATGGCCAAACGTCGCGATGCGCGTGATGCCCAATTGCCGAGCACCAAAGGAATACTGTAAGATGAAAATTGCAATCATTGACTACAACGCCGGAAATGTACGCTCGGTACTTTATGCCATGGAGCGCATTGGCCATGAGGCACAGCTGACCTCCGACCATGAGGTAATCCGCGCTGCCGACAAGGTGATTTTTCCAGGGGTTGGCGCAGCAGGAACAACAATGGCCTTTCTTCGGGAAAAAGGCTTGGATAAACTAATACCTAGTCTAACACAACCCGTACTGGGTGTGTGTCTTGGGATGCAGTTGCTTTGTGATTATTCAGAAGAAGACGGTCATACCCCTTGTTTAGGAATCATTCCTCAGGCGGTGAAGCGTTTTCTGCCACAGCAGGGAGAGAAAGTACCTCACATGGGGTGGAATACACTACGTTTGCACGAAAATAGTTGGCTGAGCGCTGAATTAGAAGGTCAGCATGCCTATTTCGTACATAGTTATTACGTAGAGTTAGGCCCTTACACGGTAGCCGAAACCGACCATATTCATCCTTTTAGTGCCGTGCTACAAAAGGATAATTTTTACGCCACCCAGTTTCACCCCGAGAAGTCGGGGAGTGTGGGCGAGCGTATTTTACTTGATTTTTTAGAAAAAACAGCACAAGAATAAGTCTATGTATATTATTCCTGCAATCGACATTATTGATGGCAAATGTGTTCGCCTCACTCAGGGTGACTATAACCAGAAAAAAGTCTATAACGAAGACCCATTGGAGGTCGCAAAAGCCTTTGCTGATGCCGGGGTGACCCGCCTTCACTTGGTGGACCTCGACGGTGCTCGAGCCAAGCAGATCGTTAACTATAAGGTGTTGGAACGGATTGCTAGCAAAACCAACCTGCACATTGATTTTGGTGGTGGCCTCAAGAAAGACGATGACCTACGTATTGCTTTTGAATGTGGTGCTCAACAGGTTACCGGAGGAACGGTAGCAGTAAAAGACCCTGACCTGTTTCTATCGTGGTTGGAGCGCTTTGGGCCTGAACGTATCATTTTGGGCGCTGATGTTAAAAACGGAAAAATTGCTGTCAGTGGGTGGCAAGAAGAAAGCCAGGAAGAGTTACTTCCTTTTCTTGAGCGTTACCTGGCGGCGGGGGTGCGTTATGCCATTTGTACCGATGTTTCCAAGGATGGCCTTTTAGCCGGTTCTGCCAAGGATCTTTATAAGCAAATCACGACAGAATTTCCAGATTTGCAACTAATTGCCAGCGGCGGTGTGACGGAAATAGACGAAGTAGAGGAATTGCGAGAGATGGGGTGCTTTGGCGCCATTATCGGAAAAGCGATTTACGAGGGGCGGATTTCTTTGGAAGATTTAATGAGATAACCAATGCTAGCAAAACGAATTATCCCCTGCCTGGACATCAAAGACGGGCGTACGGTGAAAGGAGTCAATTTTGTCCAGTTGCGTGATGCTGGTGATCCGGTAGAGCTGGGCGCCCGCTACAGCGAAGAAGGAGCGGATGAACTGGTGTTTTTGGATATTACTGCGACCCACGAAAAACGCAAGACATTAGCGGCGCTAGCGCGTAAGATTGCCCGGCACCTCAAGATACCTTTTACCGTGGGTGGAGGTATTCGGTCGGTTGATGATGTAGGCGTGTTGCTGGATGCCGGCGCTGATAAAGTCTCTATTAATTCTGCTGCCGTGCGCCGGCCCGAACTCATCAGTGAGTTGGCGAGAGACTTTGGTAGCCAGTTTGTCGTACTAGCTGTAGATGCAAAGCAGGTAGGCGACGAATGGTATGTACACCTCAATGGTGGCCGGATAGCAACGGAGATGAAACTCTTTGATTGGGTAAAAGAAGCGGAGAATCGTGGTGCTGGAGAAATTATGTTTACCAGCATGGACCATGATGGTACTAAAGCGGGGTTTGCTAATGAAGCTACAGCAAGAATTGCCGAACTGGTACAGATTCCAGTAATTGCTTCGGGAGGAGCAGGGAGTATGGAACACTTTGCAGAAGTGTTTACTAGCGGCCAGGCCGATGCCGGACTAGCCGCCAGTATTTTTCACTTCGGGGAAATACCTATTCCGCAGTTAAAAAGTTACCTGCAAGGAAAACGTATTCCGGTAAGGGTTTAGAAAGACGCAAGCCCACCAATGATACCGATGAGGAACATCAAGGCATAAAATCCAAGCATAATCGCCATGAGGATGCCGTAAAATTTAAACATTGATTTGTGATTCTCAAAAGCATCACGGAGAAATACTTGGTTGTCGTCACGAAGAGCTACTTGCATTTTCGTAGCGAAATTGTACAAGTAGTAAATCGGAATAAGGCTAATGCCAAGTGCAATAACATATACCAAAATCATAATTCCTCCCATGCCAGCCATACCGCCGGCAATCATTGCACCACCGCCAAAGAGCATCATGAGAACGCCTAAGCCAATAAAAACAAAGCCAATAATGGCAATGAATTTACCCCAACGGGCAGATTCGGCAAGAAAACTGCGAATAGCGTCTGTAATAATTAATTCTGAGCCCGGGTTGCCGGTGTCGTCAAGAATGTTGTCAATATCCATCGTTAAAGTTTAGGTGAAAAAGTGGTTTTTCGTTTGTGTCAGAGAAGGTTTGATTTGTCCCGTAGGGATGCCTATGGCCTATTCTCATTGACACTCTTCATTGTTTAATCTTTCTAAAGGTAACAAGTAATGCGTAATTTTTTGATTTCAGACATAGATTTTCAAAAAGGTGAAGGGTTGATACCTGTCGTTGTTCAAGATGCTAATACACAAGTAGTCTTGATGTTAGGGTATATGGATCAAGTTGCCGTTGAGAAAACACTTGCTGAAAAACGAGTGACCTTTTTTAGTCGCAGCAAAAATCGCTTGTGGACAAAAGGCGAAACTTCCGGTAATTTTCTTGAACTGGTTGATCTACAACTCGACTGTGACCAGGATACGCTGCTGGCACTTGTTGTGCCTAAAGGGCCTACTTGCCATAAAGGAACCGGCACCTGCTTTGGTACAGAAAACAAAGGCTCATTTGTTCCTTACTTGGAAAAAGTGATTCAAGATCGTAGGGATAACCCCAATGACGAATCCTATACCAGTTCTCTTTTTAAGAAAGGAATCAATAAGGTTGCCCAAAAAGTAGGGGAAGAAGCCGTAGAACTTGTTATTGAAGCCAAAGACGACGACAAGAATCTTTTCCTCAACGAAGCAGCAGATCTGATGTATCATTATTTGGTGTTGTTGGCCGCAAAAGGATATAACTGGGAGGAAGTAATGGCTATTTTGCGAGAGCGGCATAAGTAGAGGAGTGTGTGTCCTATTTGATAATCCCCCAATAAGCTCTAAATTAGCGACATACAAAACGAAGTTGATGGGTAAGGAAAAAAATGAAATAGCAGTGCCAGGGCAGGTAGAGGCGCACTATCTCTCGCCCTTTGGCTGTTTTCGCTTGGTAGGAAGCCCTAAGGGGCTACGGTCTGTGAGTTTGGTGAGTACCAAACCCTGCCCTGCCGGACCAATTCCTCGTGAATTGAAAGAAGCAGTAAAGCAACTGGATCAATATTTTAAGCAGCAGCGAGAGGTGTTTGATTTGCCCCTTGATTTTTCCGGATATACCGATTTTCATCAAGCCGTTTGGCAACAATTGGTAAAGATCCCCTACGGTCGTACCACCTCTTATTTGTCGATAGCCGAAAGAATGGGCGACCCCAAGGCTATTCGGGCCGTAGGCCAAGCCAACCGCAACAACCCCATCGCCATCATCGTGCCTTGTCATCGGGTGATTGCCAAAAACGGCCAATTACAGGGCTATTTTTATGGCCTCGACTTCAAGCGGAGACTTTTGGAGTTAGAAAATCCCCTTAGCTTTGCCCGACAAGGGAGCCTCTTTTAATGTGAGGTTTACCTTTCGATCAGGAGAGGTAATATTAACTTGGTATCAAGTAAGTAAATGAATCGAGAATTTGCCGGGAACGCCGTATTGATTGTTGTGCTGAACTTGGTAGTAAAATCCTTCTACCTCTTTGGCATTGACCGTACGGTTCAGAATCTTCTGCCGGAAGGGGAATACGGTTTGTATTTTACCTTGTTCAACTTCGCGTTTATCTTTCAGATCATCTCTGATTTTGGGCTTCAAAATTTTAATGCCCGCAACCTCTCGCAATCACGGCATTTATTGCAAAAATATTTCCCGCACCTTTTAACGATCAAACTGTTGCTAGGTGCCGCTTTCACCGTCATTACTGTTCTTCTAGGGTACTGGTGGGGTTTTCGATCAACAGGCGTGTGGGTTTTATTGCTCATCATCTGTGTCAATCAATTTTTACAAACGTTGGTCCTTTTTCTGCGTTCAAACCTGGCAGGTTTGGGGCTTTACCGTTTGGATAGTTGGGCCTCTGTGTTAGACAAAAGCCTGTTGGTCATCATTGCCGGGGTATTGCTTTGGGGGCCTGGATTGCGCACTCATTTTACGATCATTTGGTTTGTGTTGGCTCAAACAGGGGCTTACGTGATCACAATCTTTCTGCTGCTTTGGTACTTGCGTCCTCGGCTGGGGCAGCTGCGACTCCGTTGGCGGGGGGCACAGGTGCAAAGCTTGCTACGGCAGAGCGCCCCGTATGCCTTGGTGGTATTTTTGATGACCGCTTATACCCGCCTGGATGCGGTTATGATTGAGAAACTGTTACCCAACGGAGCTGTTGAGGCAGATCGTTATGCATCAGCATTCCGGCTTTTAGATGCCAGTAATATTGCAGGTTATCTCTTGGCAGGCTTACTCTTGCCCATGTTTGCCCGTCAGTTAAAAACAGCAACGAGTATTGTGCCGCTTACGCGATTGGCCATTAGTACGATGTGGACAGGTGCGATCAGTTTATCTATTAGTGTTATTTGGTTTGCCGTTCCGATTATGACCCGCTTGTATACGAATGGTGATGGTTATTCAGGAGCTATTTTACAATGGCTTATGCTTACGTTTATTCCCATGAGTGGAGGCTACGTTTATGGCACCTTACTGACGGCCAATGCCAGTTTGCGCCTAATGAATTGGGTGTTTGTCGCTGGGATATTCATAAACATCACACTCAACCTGTTGCTTATCCCCCGTTATGGGGCGCTGGGCGCTGCGCAAGCTACCTTTATTACCCAGTCGCTGACCTTTTTGGCCCAGTTGGCTTTAGCCAAACACCTTTTGCAGTTACCCTTCGCGCCGGCCTTGTTACTGAGGTTGATACTGCTGTCTGGTTTGCTGGTAGCGCTGGGGTATTACCTAAACACTCACTTGCTATCTGTACCTTTGTTCGTTAAATTCAGTACCTGTATATGTGCGGGCATACTAGGAGCGTTCGCCTTAAAGCTTCTTGATTTAAAAAGTTGGTGGTCGTGGTTGCGGCCTCAGTAAGCCTGAAAGATGAGCTTCAATGCACCAAAGCCCAAGGCTTTTTCTACTTTTGCAAAAAAATCGCAAGTCTTTGCCTATGACTGCTCAAAAAGACAAGGTTTCTAATAACCTGCCGACAACGCCGAAAACCGATTTGGTGGACGTTATCCGCACGCTTTTTCGTTGGAAAAAAGTGATTGTAACTGCCTGCCTGCTTGCCGGTATTGGTAGTGCAGCTATCGTATTGCTGTTGCCGGTCTATTACCAGGCGAATACGGTTTTCTTTGCTACTAGCCCAGACCAAGCTACGCCAGAGTTGTTGTTTGGTGATGGAGCACTCGCACCCGAATTGTATGGCAATGAAAGCGATATCGACCGCATGCTGACCATCAGTGAGTCGAACGAACTGATCGACTACTTGGTAGATACATTTCGCTTGTATGAGCATTACGATATCGACGAGGACAGCCCCAAAGGACAGTTCTACGTAAGACGCCATTTTCTGGGGCTTTATGATATCACAAAAACCAAGCGCGACGCGATCCAGTTGAGTATAGAGGATCAGGATCCTGAATTGGCTGCGACGATTGCCCGCACGGCTCGCGATAAAATCAATCAATTGGGGCAATCGCTCATTAAGTCGACCCAGCAACGCGCGATCGCTACATTTGTAAACAATGTTTCCAGCAAAGAAGAACAACTGGCGGTGCTCAGCGATACCTTACAAGCACTACGCAAGCGTTACGGTATTTACAATACAGAGGCACAGTCAGAAAGCCTTACCGCATTAGCATCCACAACGGAGAATAAACTCAATAGCACGCGCGCCAAACTCATTGCGTTTCAGGAGCGGGGCGGCCGATTCCGTGATTCTATTGGTGTTTACGAAATAAAAGCAGCAGGTTTAGAAGAGGAGTTTTCCAAGTTAAACCTCAAGCTTGATCGCTTTAATGACGGTTTGTCCCAAGTATTACTTTATACCCGCCAGTACCAGGAAGCGAATACCAGCCTCAGTGAAGACAAAGAAAAACTGAAGCAGTACCAAGCGACCTATAGCTCAGATATTCCCGCCATGATCGTGGTAGAAGATGCTGCGCGGCCACAAGTCAAGTCTCGGCCTTTTCGCACGCTGATCGTCCTTGGAGCGGTGTTTGTTACTTTCCTTTTCACCTTGATCGGTATCCTCCTTTTCGAAGCATATAGCGATGTCGATTGGAAAGCAGTTTACCAAGGAGAATAAGAAACAGCACAAGAAAATCGTGTTTTATTTTCTGCGCAATAAAAAGTAATGTATACCAAATTTAGACAACAAATTGCCAATTTACCCACCGGCCATGGCATAGTGCTGGGCTTTGTGGTATTGGTGCTGTTGTCTGTATTTGTAGCTGCGGCTAGTGGTTATTACGTGCTGGCGGGCATTCCCGCAATATTGCTGGTGATTTACCTGGCTATTGTCGATTTCAAGCCGCTTTATTGGCTGCTCATTGCTTGCATTCCCATCTCTACCGAAATTCAGCTCCCCAATGGCTTGGGCACCGACCTGCCAACAGAACCGCTGATTGTAGGCCTCATGTTGCTTTTTGGCCTGTTTATGCTCCGCAACCTCAAGCAGCTTTCTACCGATTTGCTCAGGCATCCGCTTACCTTATTGCTACTGCTGCATTTGGCTTGGCTAGCCACCACCACAATAACTTCCGACTTGTTTATTGTGTCATTAAAGTTCCTGTTGGCCAAGTTGTGGTACGTAGTAACCTTTTTCTTGCTCAGTGCCTATCTCCTCAGGAATGATGCAGATTTTCGAAAATTCTTCTGGATTTTCTTCTGGCCATTCATCATGATGGTTTCCATCATTGTTGTTCGTCACGCGCTCCTGGGTTTCTCTTTTCAGGGCATCCACAGTATCATGCACCCTTTTCAGCGCAATCATGTCAACTACGCTGCGGCCCTTACCCTTTTCTTTCCTTTTATGGTCTTAATGCTACTGCGTTATCGCCAGTGGAGCTGGCAGTGGGTTGTGCTTGCAGGGTCAAGCTTGCTGGTATTGGCGGCTATTTACCTTTCGTTTACGCGTGCCGCTTATATTGCACTAGTAATTGCAGGAGGGACCTATTTTATTGTCCGCTGGCGCCTGATGAAGTATGCACTCATTGGCGCGGGTATCGCTGCCCTGGTGGGTATAGTATATATCGTTCAGGACAATACCTACCTCGATTTCGCCCCCAATTACGATCGCACAATATCCCACGAACGCTTTGACAATCTGATCGAGGCCACCTACAAGATGGAAGACATTTCCACTATGGAGCGGGTCTATCGTTGGGTAGCAGCGGGTCACATGGCCCCAGAACGCCCTCTTTTGGGCTGGGGCCCTGGCAACTTTATCAATTTCTACAAACCTTTCGCGGTCACCAGTTTCCAGACCTACGTCAGCGACAACCCCGAGCAATCAGGTATCCATAGCTATTTTTTTATGACCCTGGTAGAACAGGGTTTACCCGGCCTCCTGATCTTTCTCGCATTATTGGTCGTTTTCTTTCTTCGTGCCGAAAACCTCTACCACGCATTAGCCGCATATCCTGAGCGGCAAAGTATCGCCCTGACGGCTTTATTGTCGATGACTATCATCACAGCCTTCCTCTTGATCAATGATTTGATAGAAACCGACAAAGTAGGCTCGTTCTTTTTTATCAATCTGGCTTTACTGATTAACCAGGATTTGTTCCTGCAAAGGCAAAAGTAGATGCGACTTCGTTCGGCGTAGATTAGATTACATCCCTGTTCGACATTAAGATTGCATCTACGTCGCTGTATCCTAATGGTTGTTTAGTTTTTTGAAGATATACCCGTTACTAAGTGGAAATGTCCCAAACCACTTAGTAACGGGTATAATACAATTAATCATGCACTGTCTTTTCTTGCGGGGCCTCCCTTCGGGCGCTACGTTGCGTAGCTCGCTATCCGCTCGGCCCTCAAAGGGCCTGCCCCTGCCGGGGCAGCTACTGCACATCGCTAGGCCAGTTGGGTGCCTAAAATTGCTAGTGCCTTCGGAACTAAATGTTCGCACTAGACGTAACTTGGGGCTTTATAGTGGTCCAAATTCCCCCCAAGCCCCCTCCATTTTATACGGCAAAAAACGAGCAAACAACTCCTCCTTGTACCAGCCCAGTTCGCGGGTTTTCTGGATGACTTCTTTGTGAAAGGTATTTTGGTAGGCATAGTCCATCATCGCCTGTGAGCTTTCCCAAATGCTGAATGTTGCCTGCATAAATAGCGGCCACTCGCCCACGCCGATACTTAACCGCTGACCGGGACGCCCCTTGACGTGGGCACTCACACTCGGCACATAACGCCAAAAGCCGATCAAATGTCGTGTTTTGATCGTCGCTCGGGTGATGACGGCCACCGGCGCTTTGATGTCATAGTCAGTAGTGATGGTAAAAGGTTGCTGACCGCCCCACTCGCCATGTACTACGGCGGGTTTTAGATAAAAAGTACAGCGCTCCGTAGATTTCTTCAAGGCGCGTTGCCACCAGGGATGTTGGGTGAAGAAAGCCTGCGCAGCGCTTTCGTTTTCCCAAACGGCGAGTACCGCATAAACGCCAAAGTTTGGCCGGATACTGAAGCCATTACCAGCTCCACTACCTAGTAGCTTGAGTAGCTTGAGGCCAGGAATGTTTTTCAGGTACCAACCACCAATACCCATCTGTGAAAAAGCCCACCAGCGCGAGGCTATGCTTTCATAGCGCAGCAAACTCATTGTAACAACTTCGGAAGAAACGGACATAAGCAACCAGATAAATGATTCAAAAGCCTCAACAAGCACAAAAGAAAATGGTTGCTGTATCTTTTTTACAGTTCGCCCGTTATTAGTACAAAGTCATCCCTATACACAGGAAGTACAGTAAGAGATCATGCCCATCTTCAGTAATGAACGGGTTGATCCTGCTGTGCTGTCGAATTTTACGCTTATCTTTGAATTCGGTGTGATACCGATTTAAGACTAAGTATTTGGGCTGTAATACGCCTCCTAACAACTTCTGAAGCGGATAATGAAATATTTTTTGTTACTGGTTTTGACCCTCTGCATGAGTACGATTGCCTGGAGTCAGAACAATGAGATTGATGAAATAAAAGAAGCGCTCGGGGAAGCAGAAAATGCCCACGAACGGATGATCCTGCGCTACGAATTGGCGGAGGCTTACCTGCGGGTCGATGCGGAAGAGGCCGAAGATATTGGCAAGCAAGCCTACAACGCTGCCAATGATCAAAACAACAATGGCATGGCGGCACGGGCAGCGTTCTTGGTAGCCAAAGCTTTTGAGCGCCAGCGTGATGATCGCAATACCGAAGTATGGCTACGTACTACCCTTAATCATGCCAAGCGTGCTGGTGATTCGGACTTGATCATGAGTTCGGTAGAAAAGCGATCTAGCCTTGCAGTGAAAGACCGTAATTATCGCCGGGCCTACGAAATCAATCAGGAAGCGTTTACTTATTTTAGTCAGAATGGTAATAGCATTAGTGATCTCGAAGCCAAGTTTGAAACCCTTCGTCGTCAAATCGACAGAGATAAAAGGAGTCTTGCCCAAGAGAAAGACCAGTTGGAGTTTCAGGTCCGCAACCTACGCCTGGAAACGGACCAGCTGAGTTCTGATAAGTCGGTGCTGGAAGAACGTACCAGCCAGCTTAGTGAAGCAAACAAGGCGAAAACAGAAGAGATTCAGAACAAAGAAGAAGAACTTGCTAGTGTCTCGGAGCAGAAAGAAAAGGCAGAACGGGAAGCAAAACAGCGAACCCGAGAGGTAAATGCACTGAGTGAAGAAGTCGCAAAGGAACAACTGATCGCCGAAAAAGCAGAAAACGCTAAAATTAGCGCAGAGTTAAAAGCTAAAAATCAGGAAATATACCTGTTCGCAGCAGCCGGCATCGCGGGCATTTTATTACTCTTGGCTCTTTTGCTCTACAGCCGCTTTGCCGCAAAACGGCGTACCGCAAAATCGTTGGAAGAAAAAAATCAGCAGATCGAGGAAGAACGTGAGCGTTCTGATGAGCTTCTGCTCAATATCCTTCCGGCTTCTATTGCAGAGGAATTAAAAACGAAAGGCAAAGCCCAGGCACGGCAATACAAAGAAGCAACAGTCTTCTTTTCTGATTTTATCAACTTTACCGGTATAGCCGAAAAGCTCAGTCCGGAAGAGCTTGTGCAAGAATTAGATAAGTGCTTCAAAGGTTTTGACTTCATTATTAGTCAGTACGAAGATATCGAGAAGATCAAAACCATCGGTGATGCGTATATGTGCGCCAGTGGCTTAAATGACCGTAAAGCGATGCCTAATAGTATGGTGAAAGCCGCACTGGAGATGCAGGAGTTTCTCGATGAGCAGAAGCAGGAACGTATCCGTATGGGCAAGCCTTATTTCGAAGCACGTATCGGTATTCACACCGGTCCTGTAGTAGCCGGAGTCGTTGGTGTGAAAAAGTTTGCCTACGATATTTGGGGCGATACCGTAAACACTGCTGCTCGAGTAGAAGCCAACAGCGAAGCCGGGAAAGTGAATATTTCAGAAACCACCTACGGGCTGATCAAATACAATTTTGAGTGTACTCACCGAGGCAAGGTACAGGCCAAAAACAAAGGCTTGCTGGATATGTACTACGTTGAGCGTGAGTTGGTGGCTGCGGCTGTTTAGCTTATTTCCCCTTAAACTGCGCTTCTCGCCGTTCCAAGAAAGAATTTAGGCCTTCCGCTGCATCCTCTGTTTGCATGAGTTTGCGGGCTACGGGGAGCAGGTTTGCCATAGCTTTTTTCTCACCGTCGATAATGGATTCTCGCACACTCGCAATGGTAGCCTGTACCGCTAGTGGTGCTTGGCTGGCAATCGTTTCCGCAATGGAGAGCGCACGATCAAAAGGATCTTCTGTCGTCATTTCCTGAATCATACCAATTCGCAGGGCTTCTCTTGCCGAAAATAGATCACCAGTGAGGAGGTATCGCATGGCATTACCATAACCACAGCGTTGTACCATCCGTACGGTGGCTCCACCAAAAGGAATGAAGCCGCGTTTGATCTCTATTTGTCCAAAACGGGTATTCTCGGCGGCAACGGCAATATCTGCGGCCAGCAAAGTTTCGATGCCAATCGTGAGGCAGTAGCCTTTGACGGCAAATACCAGTGGTTTGGTGCGCAAGCGCCCTCCGGTTTGAGCAGGGTCGACAAGGTGTTCACCAAATAAATCACCTCCTTTCATAACAGCTGGCCCTACGTCCCCCAGATCAAGGCCAGAGGTGAAGTGTTCACCTTCGGAGTAAACAAGCCCGCACCAAATTTCGGGATCGTCTTCCATTTGGGTGTATGCTTCGGCCAACTCTCGCAGCATTTGCCGGTTAAAGGCATTCATCTTCTCGGGGCGATTGAGTTTGATGAGTAACAGATGGTCGCGAATTTCAGTTACAATTAAAGACATAGTTGTTTTTTTAGACCCGAAAGATATTTGCATCCGGTAAATAATGTTCCACAAGATAGGCACCCATGTTAAACCAGCGCTCGGCTTGGTCGATCACCCAACCATCGGCACTTACAACGATATGTGGGCTCACGGCGAGTACTTTGTCTGGATCAAAGCAGAGCTCTACTTCCCAGGGGAAACTATTTTGAGCACTAATTTCTTCAAGAAAAGCGCGCAAGCGGCCACTGTTTGAAATGGGCTGATCCAGAAACCATTTCACGTGCGCAACCTCTAATGTTTGGAAGACGTCTCCAATCAGTTTTATGGCTTCTCCGGTTTGTTTGATGTGCTTATAACTACCATGTACACTTGAAATGTCACGTAAACAGCCATCAAGGGAATGAAAGATATAGGCTCCGGAAAAGACATTCTCTAGCAGAATGAGTAAGTTAAAACCATCAACAGCAACAGTTGCTCCCTTCATGGCTGGCAGGCTGCAAGCTTTAGTTTGCCGTTGCTCTACATCTGATGGGGCTACGCTCATTCTCCGTAAAGCTTGCCGCTGCCGTTTATTTAAGCGGTAACGATTACCCACGATCTCAAGACTAGAGGTTGTGCCATAACCACGCTCAAGTAAAAAAGAATGATCATCAAGAGCGTCTTTGAAAATTGGTGGCCATTTTGCACCAAAGAGCTTGTCATCATTGGGGTGTTTACCGCGTTGGCGCTGGGTGGGGTTCATTGATTTGATTGTTCTTACTATTTCAGCCCCAATACGTCTTGCATATTATAAAGCCCAGCGGCTTGCTTCAATGCCCAGCGAGCAGCTACGATTGCACCTTGGGCAAAAATTCGTCGGTCGCTGGCTTGGTGCTTTAACTCCAGGCGTTCGCCAGGGCCAGCAAAAATAACGGTATGCTCTCCAACGACTTCTCCGCCACGTAGGGAATGGACGCCGATTTCTTCGTCGGGGCGTTCGCCGGTGATGCCGGAGCGGCCATTTTTTACTTTATCTGACGACCACTCTCGGCCGCGGAGGATGGCTTCCACCAAGTTCTCGGCGGTGCCACTAGGGGCATCTTTTTTCATACGATGATGCATTTCCACCACTTCGGGATGAAAATCATTGGTGAGGGTAGCGGCTACTTTTTCCGTAAGATAAAACAGCAAATTCACGCCCACAGCGTAGTTGCCCGCCCAAACTACAGGAATCTGGGTTTGGTATTCCAAAATGGCAGTTTTTTCTTCTACGGTGTGCCCGGTAGTACCGATAATGATTGGTTTGCCTGCTTTGGCTGCAGCTTCGGCAATCGCTAAAGTAGCTTCATGAGTACTGAAGTCAAGGACGACATCACAAGTGTCGATGGTTTCTAATTGTGGCTGTTTACGGGTAGCTGCTGTATGGATAACCGCTTTTTCATTGGGTGCAATTGCTGAGATTGCTTTTCCCATACGACCCTGTGCTCCGTTTAAAAATACTTTCATGATCAAAAATCTTGCAGAAGTAAATCCAGTTTACCTTGATTTTCTAAAGTAGGGTACGTCAATGGTAATCGAACTTGTGCCGTTTCAATCTTACCTGCTTTTTGTAACGCGTATTTGATGCAAACAGGGTTGGGTTCTAGCGAAAGCATTTGGGCAAACAATGGAAAAAACCTTTTGTGGTAGGTTTGTGCTGTTGCGAAATCATTGGCTAAAGCCGCTTCGACCATTTTTACCATACCAGTAGGCATAAGGTTAGAGGTGACGCTGACAACCCCTTTGGCACCAACAGACATGAAAGGCAAAGTGAGGGCATCATCACCGGAGAGAACTGCAACGCTATCCCCCAGTTCCTGAACCAGCTCCGATACTTTGTCACATGAGCCACCAGCTTCTTTGATACAGCTTACATGATCAAAGCGAGCTCTTAATCGGGCCACAGTAGGGGTGTCAATAGCAATTCCACTCCGGCCTGGAATGGAATACAGCATAATCGGCTTGTCTGTGCTATCGGCGATCCGCGAAAAGTGTTGAAAAAGGCCTTCTTGGCTAGGTTTGTTGTAATAAGGCCCAACTTGCAGAAAACCATCAACACCCAACTCATGGGCACTTGTTGTCGTATTGAGTGCCGAGCGGGTATCATTGGAGCCCGTACCCGCAATTATTTGAATGCGCCCCGCAACTTCATCAACAGCGACTTCGACTACTTTGAGGTGCTCATGAATATTGAGGGTAGGCGATTCTCCGGTTGTACCCACAACGACAATTCCTTTTACCCCTGCAGCGATTTGTTCTCGGATCAGTTTCCGAAACCCTTCGTAATCGACCTCTTCGTCTTTGTCAAAAGGAGTAACAATAGCAGTATAAACGCCTTCCCAGAAATGTTGATCCATGATAATTCAGTAACTAAAGATTGTTAATATCGCCCGCAAGGTAAGGGGAATAGCCAGGGGAAGCAATGGCAGTTGTCTAATACCTGGTTTAGAATGTTTCGTTATCTACATCTTTTAAAAACTGGATTACACCGGGGAAGTAATGCTCCGGATCATCGTATTGAGCGAGATGACTACCGTTGGGGCAGTGCAGATAGCGACCGTTTTTCACCTCTCCGGCCATCCATTCCATGTGTTTAGGGTCCATTGTATCATGAGCTGCTCCGATGACTAAGGTCGGAATAGTGATTTCCTTGAGTCGATTCTTGACATCCCAATCAGCGAGTAAACCCCGGATGCCAAATTCGCTAGGTCCTTGCATCGGCACATATACAGCGGGGTTGATATGGGCAAAAAGACGATTGACAGGGTCTGGCCATTCTGCAACAGGGAAACGAATGACGTGTTCCGTATAGTGGTGATTGATCAGAATGTCCATATAGCGAGGGTTACCAAAGTCCTCCGCATTTTCAAAAGCTTTTATTTCTTCAAAAAGCGCAGGGTCCATTGCAGGCCCTAGTACTTCCATGGCGTAGGCACCATATTCCGGACAGCTGGCCATCATGTTAGAGATAATTAGCCCCTTCATGTTTTGCTGGTACTTCAGCGCGTATTCCATTCCAAGAATACCTCCCCAAGACTGCCCCATAAGGTAGAAGTTGTCGGGGCCTAAGCCTAGGGCTTTTCGTACTTGTTCCACCTCTTCTACGAAGCGTTCCGTGCGCCAGAGCGTACTGTCTTCGGGTTGATCACTATAATAAGAGCCTAGTTGGTCGTAATAGTAATATTCGATGGCTTCACCAGGGAAATAGCTGTCGCAAGCTAACCATTCTTCGTGAGTACCGCCAGGCCCGCCGTGAAGAAGCAGTACTTTGATGGTCGGATTGTTGCCCGTGCGCTTGGTCCAGACATTGAAGGTGCCACTGGGCGTAGTGATCGGGATCAGTTTGATGCCACCACTAATGACGTCGTCGCGCCCGCTATTGTCAAAATATTCTGTCAGAGAAGTTGTTTCGGTCACTTCTGTGTTTGCCGGAGTGGGTTCACAGGCAAAAGTTAAAACCAATAACCCGAGGATGAATAAGGGTAGGGATGCTTTTTTCATAAATCTAGCTTTTTTTTCTGGTGTAAACTTCAAAGACGAAATCATGTTCATCCCGCTCACCAGCTTGATGGGGTTCACTACTGATTAACTCCCATTCAGCTGCGGGCAAATCGGGGAAAACGACTTCTCCTTTGGGCTCAGCGGATACGCGGGTCAGATACACTTTGTCGACATAGTGCATACTTTGCTGATAAATTTCGCCACCGCCAATGATGAAAACTTCTGTTTCATCATTATCGTAGGCAATGGTAAGTGCTTCTTCTATGGAATGTGCTACCAGGATGCCCGTAGCCGTAAACATGAGGTCACGAGTGAGGACAACGTTGGTACGCTTTGGGAGTGGGCGACCCATGCTAGCAAAGGTTTTCCTACCCATAATGACATGATGGTCGAGGGTCGTCCGTTTAAAGTACTTAAGGTCGGAAGATATCCGCCAGGGAATATCATTTCCATCACCAATTACGTTGTTTTGAGCAGCTGCTACTATAGCTGATACAATCATAGAGATAAAATTATGGTTGGCGACCAATGAGATCGGCAGTCTTCATACGATCTTCAAGCCACTGCCGGTTGGGCGTGATTTCACCACGCAGGTATTTTTCAATCATCAGGCTTACAATCGGTGCTGCGTAGCTTCCGCCCCAGCCACCGTTTTCAATGTAAACGGCGATGGCGATTTTTGGGTTTTCTTTTGGTGCAAAAGCAAAAAAGATAGAGTGGTCTTTACCGCCCCGTTGCGAATTCTCTGCGGTACCTGTTTTTCCACAAATAGGGATATCGGGAATATAGGCAATGCGAGCAGTACCTGATTGTACCACCATTTCCATACCGTCAATTACTGGAGGGAAATGCTTGGCATCGATACCTGTTTCTCGCCTTTGTAAGCTTAATGGAGAATTGATAGGGTTGCCTTCTGAATCTCTTAGTGCCCGAGTAAGGTGAGGGGTGATGAAGTGGCCATGATTGGCGATAGCTGCCGCAAGGTTGGCCAATTGTAGGTTGGTTGTTAGTAATTCACCTTGGCCAATACCCAGCGACCGAAGCCAGATAGACTTCCAGCCTGTTTCATTGGCGTATACCTTATCATAGAAGGCAGAGGAAGGAACATTGCCGCCTTGCTCACCGGGAAAGTCTAGCCCCAGTTGTTGCCCCATGCCGAAGTTTTCCAAATAATTGTTGAAATCGGTCAACCCTTCACGTGGCGTATTTTCGTTAGGAAAGCGATCGATGACTTCCCGAAAGGCCGTCACAAAGTAGGCATTGCAGGAATGCTGAATAGCAGTAGCAACGTCTTTACAGTAAGGGTGGTTGTGGCACCCCGTCAGGCGCATCCCATTGAGGTAGTAGGCTCCTTGGCAACTGATACCGCGATCTGGCGTAAGCGTGCCGTTCTGCATGGCGATCAAAGCAACAATAGGCTTGAATAAGGACCCTGGAGGATACTGTGCCTGGATACTACGATTGAAAAAAGGCTGTAAGGAGTCGCTTAGTAATTCCGCATAATGCTTGCCACGTCCAGTTCCAATTGCCAACAGTGTAGGGTCATAGGTAGGCGTGCTGATCATGGCGAGGATTTCACCGGTAGCAGGTTCAATGGCTACAATACTGCCAATTTTGTTTTTCATCAACTCCTCTCCATAAGTCTGAAGGTTGAGGTCAATCGTGGAAAACAAATCATCGCCAGCCTGGGGGCTAACATCAAGCTCGCCATCTTTCACGCTGCCGATGATACGGCCGTAGATGTCTTTTTCTACCCTGCGAATGCCTTTGGTACCACGCAGGTAATATTCATATTCCTTTTCTAGCCCGGTAATCCCCATATAGTCACCTGTGTTGTAGGTGTCGGTAGAGTCTTCCAGTATACTGGGGCTAACTTCTCCGATGTATCCCAGAAGGTGGGCACTACTATGATGAGGGTATGCCCGAGCATTGCGTTCCTGTATAAAAAAGCCGGGAAATTGATAAAGGCTTTCTTGTAAGGTAGCGTATTGTTCCTGTGAAATACGGGTAAGAAAGGGTTCCATTTTAGCTTTGGAGTAGCGAGGGTCACGCCAGTTTTTATCCAAAGCTGCTATGAAGTAGTCTTTGGTGACCCCTAATAATTGGCAAAACTTGGTGGTATCAAAGGTAGTTTTGTAATCTTCGAACTGATTGTAGATAAACATCAGGTCGTAGATAGGTTTGTTAACGACCAGTAGTTGTCCGTTGCGGTCGAAAATTAAGCCTCGGGAAGGATATTCCAGTTGCTTGCTTGAGCCCGCGGCTTCTGCCCGGTTGCGGAAGTTTTTGTTGAGCACTTGTAGATTGAGCAATTGCCCGATTATCACCAGTATGATGATGATAAAGAAAACCTGTATTATGCTTCCACGATTTTTGTGATGATCAACGGCCACAGTACCAGGTTTATAAAATTATGCTTCAGGATTGATAGCGTAGATGCTTGCCAGTAAAAAAAACATCGAGGCTAACCAACTAAACAATACCTTCAGTAGGATAGATTTGAAATATACAAAAGTAAATGCTTCTAAGGAAAAGTAGACGAATAAATGAATTAGAATAAGCGTTGCAGCATATTGAAAAAACCAAGTTTGTCCGAGAGACTTTTTTGTGGGGGAATCTTTGATGCTGTACCCTTCCCTAGGGGTAAGAATACCCAAAATAACAGCTCGCATATAAGCGGTGAAAACCAAAGCGCCAGCATGTAAGCCAGGGCTTTCGTAAAGCCAGTCGATGGCCAAGCCCAAAACAAATCCAAGGAAAACAGTAAGGCTACGAGGGGTATTAAAAGGAAGTAAGAGGATAAAGAGAGGATACAAGAAAACCTGTAAGTAAACAATACCATCCCAGCCCCAGATGACTTGCTTTAAAATAAAGACCTGGATGACCCATAGTAGAAAAAAACGAATGGTGCTATTGGTAATTGCTTTATTCATTTATTCCTGATTGTCGAGTTGATTCAAATCGTCTTTCATCAAGTCACGGACGATATAAGCATCCTTCACGCCATAAAGGTTGTTGAAGAGTTCAATCTCCAGCTCTAGCGTATTGTCCCCCTCATTAATTTCTTTGTTCAATACACTGCCGATAGGAACTCCTGTCGGAAAAATATTAGAATAACCAGTTGTCTCAATAGTGTCTCCAATGACGACATCAGCATATTCCGGAATAGCGTAGAGCATTGCTTTTCGAGTATCTCCGCCGTTCCAACGCAATGTTCCAAAAAAGTCTTTGTTGCGAAGTCCTGCACTGATACGTAAACTATGATGTGTAATGCTCATTACACGGCAATGTCGTTGAGCAACTTGGGTAACAATACCAACCACTCCCTCTCCATTGATAACCCCCAGGTGAGGCTCGACACCATGAATGTGGCCTCTGTTCACGACATAAGTAATATTAGCACTAGGCGCAGATTTATTGATGATCTCACCAGCGATATAATTATACCGTTGCCGGAGGGAATCATCCTGAATGGTATCATTACTTAATGCTTCTGTATAAAAGGCATTGGGCATCCTGGATAACAGGTTGGCATTTTCTTCCCGCAACTGGTCATTGAGTTGTTGAAGGTGAAAATAATCCTGGGCTTTGCTGGCCCGGTTCATAAATTCACCAGAGTACATCTTCCAGGTAGAAGCGGCAACTTCCTGCTGCGGAGTGTTATAGGTAATAATGAGGTAGAGGCATACCACTTCCAGCGCAGCAAACAGAAAGAATGCTCCTTGACGCGTAAAGAGTTGGAGTAAACTACTCATACCTGATTAATTTCAGACCCTGCTAATGGTATTTAGTATTGTGCTGTTTCTTAAACGCTACCCCGAGGAATCAAGATCGGCCGATAGCGGTCGGTGTCGGCTAACGCCGCACTGGTGCCACGAACAACGGCTCTTAGTGGATCTTCAGCAACGTGTACCGGGAGCTTGGTTTTAGAACTAATTCTTTTGTCAAGTCCTCTAAGCAAAGCACCACCACCCGTAAGGTAAAGACCAGTACGGTAAATATCACTTGCCAATTCCGGTGGTGTAGCCTCCAGTGCCCGCAATACGGCTTCTTCAATCGCTGTGATTGATTCGTCAATTGCGTGGGCAATCTCCTGATAGGTCACGAGAATTTGCTTGGGAATACCCGTCATCAAATCTCGTCCGTTTACCGCAAAATCATCCGGTGGAGTCTCCAAAACAGGTAGTGCGGAGCCTACGTGGATTTTAATTTGCTCAGCCGTACGCTCTCCAATCAGGATGTTGTGCTGCCGTTTCATGTAGTTCATGATATCGGTCGTGAGCTCATCCCCTGCGGTGCGGATAGATTGGTCGGTAACAATACCCGAGAGTGCTATAACTGCAATCTCTGTTGTACCTCCACCTATATCGATGATCATATTTCCAATAGGCTCTTCTACATCGAGCCCGATACCAAGGGCAGCGGCCATTGGTTCGTAAATAAGGTAAGTTTCTTTAGAGTCGACGTGGTCAGCAGAATCGAATACGGCACGTTTTTCCACTTCGGTAATCCCTGAAGGAATACAGATTACCATTTTGAGATGTGTAAAAAATCGGCGTTTACGGCCGATCATCCGGATCATCCCTTCGATCATATTTTCGGCAGCTTTGAAGTCGGCAATAACACCGTCTTTCAAAGGGCGAATAGTTCTTATTTCTTCGTGTGTTTTCTCGTGCATCTGCATAGCCTTCCGGCCAACAGCGATAGTCTCTTCTGAGCGTCGGTTATAAGCAACGATAGATGGTTCGTCGACAACAACTTCTCCGTCTTGGATGATTAATGTATTGGCCGTTCCCAAGTCAATGGCCAGTTCTTGCTTGAATAAGCTAAATAGCTTCATTAATTGTTTGTTCTCCTTAGTTTCAATAAGAGGGATGAATGATGTAATTCACCGCTTTAAAAAGTCGAAATTACATAAAATAGTGTATAGCCTCGGCTATTTTCTACGCTTAATTTACACTTTCTGCAAAGCAAAGCAAAAAATAGCTGGTTTTTTACCTAAAGTAGCGGTTTTATTGCAAACTAAGGTCCAACAATAACCGTCCATAGGTCTTCATCCTGGAGATAACGTTGAGCCAGGCGCTGAATTTCTTTAGGGCTAATATCCTGTACCGTTTTTATCAGGTTCGCCAGGTCTGTTGTTCCGAGTTGCTCAGTGAGTAGGGTACGTACTGTTTCTGCCCAATTGAAAGGCCCATCGACCATCGTAAGGAAAGAGCCCATAAGGTAATTGCGCAGCATTTGGAGTTCTTCCTCTTCAATCAATTCGTCTCGTAGACGAGCTATTTCGTGCCGAATTTCCTGAAGGGTTTGTTGTACGTATTCAGGGCTTACTTCGGTGTCAATTTGGAAAGTTCCGCCCCAGCGAAAACTGTCATAACCAGCGGAAATATTATAAGTATAGCCTTTGTCTTCCCGAATGTTTTCCATCAAGCGGCTACCAAAATAGCCACCCAGAAGATTAGCCAAGACATAGCAACCGTTAGCATCGGGATGGGTGCGAGGGAAAAGGCGTCGACCAATACGAATAGCTGCTTGCCCTCCCTGCGCATGCGGAATGACTATCTTACCAGGTGTTTGCTCGGCAACGGTCAAAGTGTTAATGGGTGCAGCTGTGCGATTAGGAATACGCGCCAGTTCGCCGTGAATGTAGCTGCTAGTAGCCTCGTCAAACCGACCGCTGATAATCGCAAAGCCATTGCCGGCATGAAAGCATCGATAGTGGTGTTCGACCAGCCACTCCTGCTGTAGGTCAGCGTAAGCCTCTGGAGTGGAATTATACCCGTAAGGGTGATTTGCACCGAAAAAGTGCTCGGTAATGTTGCGATAAGCAACAACCTCTGCTTTGCTCAAATCTTCTTTAAGACTTTGCTGCTTGCGTTTGAGGTAGGCTTGCAAATCCGTTTGCCGCAAAGCAGGTTCACAGAGTATTTCAATAAAAAATGGCAATATCTCCGGTAGTTGTTTGTTGAGGCAGTGCATGGCCAGATTGCCGGTGTCCATTTGAAAGGGAACACTCAGGTGTGCACCATAATAGTCGAACTGTTCTGCAATAGCACTGCCTGTATGCCGACGAGTACCTTCCTTGAGCAACGCGGCAGTAGTACGGGCCACCAAAGGGTGTTTCTCGTAGGGGCGGCCACCCCAACAGATGAATTCAATGCGGACCAAGTCCTGAGTGCCGCGATTGATATGATAGCACGGCAAGCCATTGGCAAGTAAGTGCTGCTCAAAATCGGGCAACTCAATATGGGTGACCGGAAAGATCGGCGGGGGTGCTGGCATAAAATTTCACTGATGAATTTAGAGCAAAAACTGCCCTGTAGTAAACTACAAAGCTATAAAAACATACTTATCCACATATTGTTAACATCTTAGTCTGCTTTATCGCTCATTTAATTGTATTTTTGCTATTCGACTCACCATTACATTTATCTATGAAGTTTAGTGTATCCTCTAACGATTTACTCAAGCGCCTGCAAGTAGCAGGTGGAGCTATCAGTTCCAATCCGGTACTCCCTATTCTCGAAGATTTTCTCTTCCGGATAGAGAATAACCAATTGTCGATCACCGCGACGGATTTGGAGACTTCCATCATTACCTCAATTGAAGTAATGGCCGATAAAGATGGTATGGTAGCCGTTCCTGCAAAAATCTTGTTGGAAACCCTCAAAGCACTGCCTCAACAGCCAATTACCTTTACGGTAAATGATGATAATTTTGGTATTGAAATCACCTCGGCTTACGGTAAGTACAAGCTAGCTGGTGAGAATGGCGAGGATTTCCCAAATATTCCGGAAGCCGATACCGTAGATACGGTAACTGTACCTTCTCGTTCTTTATTACAAGGGATCAATAATACCCTTTTTGCTACTAGTTCAGATGAATTGCGCCCTGCGATGACGGGAGTGTATTTTCAGGTAGACTTTAATAAAGTAATTCTGGTAGCCACCGATGCTCACAAATTAGTGAAATATGCTTTCAGCGATGTTGTTAGCGAAGTATCTACCACCTTTATCGTACCTAAAAAAGCCCTCAATTTGCTCAAGGGAGCCCTCCCTGACGGAGAAGAGGTGACTTTGTCTTTCAATAAAGCCAATGCTTTCTTTAGCTTCGCAAATACCAGCATGGTGTGCCGTTTGATTGATGCACGATACCCCGATTACAACGCCGTTATTCCGGTGGATAATCCAAATGTGTTGAGTGTGTCGCGAACGGATTTTCAGAACTCCTTGAAGCGGATTGCGATTTACGCTAATAAGACTACCAATCAGGTGATCCTCAGTATCAGCGACGGTAGCCTGACGGTTTCTGCCCAGGATCTTGATTTCTCTAACGAAGCGACAGAACAGCTCACTTGTACCTACGATGGCGATCCGATGACAATAGGGTTCAACGCTCGCTTTCTGGTAGAAATGTTGGGAATCCTTGAATCTGATGAGGTGAAAATCGAGATGAGTTCGGCAACACGCGCCGGTATTCTGCTACCTACAGAGGAAACAGAAGGAGAAGAAATCCTGATGCTCGTAATGCCTGTGATGCTGAGTAACTAATGTTAATGCTCCGTTTATTTATTTATGGTAGCTGCCTGCTTCTATTAGCTGGTGCTTGTACGAACAACACTTCTCCGGAGCCGGAAGAGGTCGTTACAGCGTACATTAATAAGTTGCATCGAAGCGACTTTGATGGAGCTGCGGCATTCTGTACCCCTGCCGGCGTAGCTTATGTAGAGGCACTAAAAGCGATTATGGCCGACCCGGAAGCGTTACCGGATACCTCGTCTGTGGTGATTAATCAAATTCTTTGCGAGCCGCTAAGTGGCGATTCAATAATGCGTTGCGAAGTCATGATTGACGATGGCTTTGAAGTTTATGCAGAGCAATATCTACTTCGTCAAAGTGCTAAAGGCTGGCTAATAGATCATCAACCACAAGACGGAGAAACAAGTGCCTCAGAGGAGGTTATCTCTACGGAGGAAAAGCCCGCTGTTGAAAACTGATCTTATGCGCAAAACTGGTCTCTTCTTTGGTTCTTTCAATCCGGTGCATACCGGCCACATGGTGATTGCCAACTTTATGGCCACCCAAACTGACCTCGATGAGGTGTGGATGATTGTTAGTCCGCAAAATCCCCTGAAAAATAAAAAAAGCCTGGCACGGGATCACGATAGATTACATCTGGTTCGACTAGCCATTGGCGAAAATACCAACCTCCGAGCTTCCGATGTGGAATTCTCCCTACCACAGCCGTCTTATACTGTTGATACCCTCGTTTATCTCCGTGAGAAATATCCTGACCGCGAGTTTGTCCTCATCATGGGCGGCGATAACCTTGGGACTTTGCACAAGTGGAAAAATTATGAAATACTGCTGCGTGACTACCAAATTTACGTTTACCAACGCCCCCAATACGACCTGGGCGAACTGGCGGATCACCCCAGTATTAAAATATGGGAAGCTCCGCTAATGCAGATTTCGGCTTCTTATATCCGCCGTTGTTTGCGTGAGGGATTGTCGGTACAGTACCTGGTGCCGGATCCAGTTTTTGAATACTTGGAGGGGAGTGGATTGTATAAGTAAACGAGTTTTCTTAACCCACCTTGAATTTTCTCAAATCATATTTAAAGCTTAGCATAAAATACTGCTGTAAAGTATTGGTTTGCTGGTCTTCGGTATAGGTTTCCGTTATATTCCGAGACAAGCTATTGTTTTGCTTAAGTAGATCAAAAACGGAAAGCGCAATCTCTCCTCGCTGGCTTTCGAAAACCTTCTTTCCAACACTCATATTCCAAAGGAGGTAGTTTTGGTCGAAATCATCTGAGAGACCGCGATAGAGTTGGTGATTAAGGTCTGTTCTGAAGACTAATCCATTCCCTAATACCCAACCAAGCTTTAGGCGAGTACTTTGATTGAGGTAATTCGTATTGCTCTGCGTCTGCAAGGAATTGGTGACCGTACTGTATTTGCTGCGTGATGAGATCGTGAAATCTAACTGTTCGCTAATGTTGCTGCTGAGGGTAAGGCCTACGCCATAACCGGTATTGCTGGAGTAGTTCAATGCTTCATTGACCAACCCCGGCGTCTTCAGGTAGTCTGTTGAAAAATCAAGATTAAGGTTCGACTTTAGGAAGGTGAGCGGAAAGCCATAGGTGATCAAGGAGCGTAAATTCCAGTATCCATCTATGTTTACGGTTTGGGTGAGCTGTGCTCCTGCGGCGACATTGTTTTCATTAAGAATAGGAAAGTCACCGTCGCCAGCACCTAGGTAGGTACTTTGCCCCAAGTAGTTATTGGTGTAGTTACCTCTAAGCAAGACGAAAAAGACAGATGATTTTTCCGTATTCGTTTTAGAATACCGAATATTGATGTTGTGTTGAAAAGCCTGTACCAAGTTGGCGTTCCCAATGGTTAATTGCAGCGGGTTGCTATTGTTAAGCACCTCTTGTAGCTGTTCGGTCGAGGGAAGTTGGGTGTTTGCTCGATAAGATAAATTGAAGCTTTTTGATTGAGCAACTTTATAACGGAGCCTAAATAAAGGCAGAATATTTGTAAACGTATGCTTACTTGTATTATCAAAAGGGAAGGTTTGTTCCCCGATCAAATTAGCCTGTTGTACACTTGCTCTGGTTGTTATAGATAAGTCTCTTTTTCGATAATTGTAACCTGCGCCCAATTGCTGGGTGTAGTAGTCGTTGGAAAACAGGTTGCTTAGGCCCGAGTTGAATACATCATAGTCTTGTGATCCTTCATCAAAATCGAGAGTTTCTTTATCGCTTTCTTCTTGCTGATAGCTGGTTCTGTAGTTAAATGTGAGCATCCCTTTTTCGCTAAGGGGTTCGGTGTACTGGACGTTGACGGCCATGTTCCAGCTGTTTAAATCCAGCGTAGATTTTTGTTGCAAAAAGATGGAGTCCGTAGAAGGCGAAGAGAAAATACTCTCGGAGAAAAGAAAGTTCTCCCCTTTTTTAGGGGCATAGCCCGAATTGAGGTTTACAGAAAATGTGCGGCCTCTCTTTTCAAATTTGTGTCTCCATAAAAGCCTATTGCCTAGGTTTAGGGCGGTCAAGTCGGCATTAAAACCAAGGTCAGTTTGACTGAGTAGATTGTCACTTAGTAGCGTTTGTCCTAACAAGTCTTCGGCTCCTTCATTGCCTTGGAAGCTTAGTGTTGGTTGCCAAATCAGTGAGTTGTTAGGATTGATTTCGTAATTCAGGCGACCCGAAAATCGATGGTTGGTATTGATGCTGTTGGTGTAGCTTTCTTCGGTATAAAACTCATCTATTCCTTCGGTGTCAAAAAACTGCTGTCGAACCAATTCCTCGGTGGTGTTGTCAGAGGTGTTGAAGAAGTAACTTCCCGACAGTTCGATTTTCTCTCCCCATTTATCCGAAAAGTTGAGTCCAAAGGCATTGGAGTTGGTGATTCCTCCCTGTTGAGAAACGAGGAAGTCATTGGCGTTTCCGCCGTTATTGTTGCCCCGGCCACCTCTTCTGCCCCCGCCTCTTCGTCCCCGACCACCGCCGCCAGAAGAGCTAACTACGCCAAGTAGATCTTCCGAAGAAAAGTTTTGTTGATTGATGTTATTTGATAAACCAAGGATAGAAATACGCTGGTCGCCACTGAAAAAGTTGATATTTCCTCCGGCCTGGTACTTGTCTTCGTAGCCGTAGCCCGCATAGACTTTTCCGAAAGTACCATTACGCATAGTCTGCTTGGTAATGATATTGATGGTTTTAGAGGTTTCTCCGTCATCAAATCCGGTAAACTGCGCTTGTTCACTTTGTTGGTCGAAGATTTGAATTTTATCAATTACCTCTGCGGGGAGATTGCGAAGTGCTGCGGTGGGGTCGCTCCCAAAGAAAGGCTTTCCATCTACAAGCACTTGTTTTACATCTTCTCCCTGAGCTTGAATTTTACCATCCTCAAGATTGACGGTGGGCATTTTTTCGATCAAATCTTCCGCACTAGCATCGGAAAGTGTTTTGTAGGCATCAGCATTAAATTGTGTTGTATCTCCCATTTGTAATACGGGAAGAACCTTTTCTGTTACCTGCACCTCCTCTAGCTCCACTCCTTCACGGAGTTGTAATGTACCCAGGTTAATCACTTGATTGTTAACTATGATTTCTCTACGGATTTCCTGGAAGCCTATGAAGGAAATTGACAACTGGTAGGTGCCATTTTGCACTGCATCAAAACGGAAAACACCCTTGTCATCGCTTATAGTGGCAATGGTTGTGTTGTCGCTTTTGTTGGTAAGTACCACATGGGCGCCGGGGAGAATTCCTCCATTCGTAGCATCTGCAATTTTGCCTTGCACGGGAGAGGTTTGTGTAAAGGCAGCAATAGTAATGAACTGGCTTAAAAGGAATAAGAAGATAGGTTTCATAGTGATTTTTTGACAAAGATTTTATCAAACCTCTGGTGTGGACAAATAGCTACAACCGTATTGTTTTACAAATAGCAGATACTTTGACAGTATCTTGGATACTTTTTTTCCAAAGGAGGATACTTTTTATAGCTAAACGATAGGCAGCTTTAGTAGATATACTTTATGGAGGGGGGGATAACTGGGGGGCTTTTGTATGAAATAGCTCTTTTGGTGTGATACTGTGCTAAGAGATGGGCTTTGTCGCTTTTGCCTCTTGATGTCCAAGTGCCTCACAGACAACTAGCTGCAAGTTGTCTCCCCTTTTGTCCCCCCTGTTCTATCGTAAGGCAGCTCTGGTATTGTGTAGATTCACGTCTGCATATCGCATATCGAGATTTTGACTTTTGTAACCAACCAGTCAGTTCTCTTGATCGGTAAGTGTTTTTTTTCGACCTAAAAACACAGGACTACTTTTTTGATTGGGTACAGGTGTATGCTTGTGCTTGAGTAACAAATTATTATTTTATAACAAATTTCTCATGACAAAAAGAATTGTACTCTTTTTATGGTTGTCCATAATGCTCTTTATGAGTGGGCTGGACGCCCAATCTGGCTTCTTCTCGCCAGTCGTTGACGAGGTGCTGCCTAAAGCCATCGGCGTAGTGGAGAACATCAATAGTATGAGCGTTCTCCGGCTCGATGAAGCAGCCTTGCGCCAGTATCTTTTGGACGCACCGATGGAATTTAAGGAAAATGGAGAACCTTTGTCTCTGGAAATTCCTTTACCGGACGGTTCAGTTGAAACGTTCAAAATGTTGGAATCTCCTATTCTATCGCCCGAAGTAGGTGCGTTGTATCCAGAGATAAAAACCTATGCTGGCAATGGTACCATTAACCAACAAGCCATTGTGCGACTGAGCCTAACTTCTAGCGGGTTTAGTGCTATCATTCTTTATGGAAATGGAGAGACGGTATATTTTCAGAAATATTCTGAAGATGCCACTGACCTTTACTTCAATTATTTTGCAAAAGATGCAAGGTTGCCAGAAGGTGCCTCTAGATTTAGTTGTGGGGTAGAAGAGGACAGCAAGAGGGAAGAACATGGTGGCCCCGTAAGAAACATGTCGGGCGCAACCCTGCGTACCTTCCGTCTCGCTATGGCTGGTACGGGAGAGTATACAGCAAATCATGGTGGTACCGCGATGGGCGGTTACAATGCCATTGTTGAGTATGTCAATGCAATGAACATCACCTACCGAAATGAGCTGAGTGTGTCCTTCGTTTTAGTCAGCACCGCAGCCACGGTTTATACTAACGCTGCTACCGATCCCTACACGCAAAGCATGGAAAGCATGATGCTGACCGAGAACCAAGATAATTTGGATATGGTAGTAGGCTCGGCCAATTACGATATTGGTCACCTGATGGGGGCTAATCCGGCTGGTACCAGCCCAAGCGGTTTGGCCAGCTTTGGCGTTGTCTGTGATGACACAGTAAAAGGACAAGGCTGGACAAAGGAAGCCGATCCATTGACCTACTCTCTCTTGTTCAACCAGCAAGTGCTTTTCCACGAAACAGGTCACATGTTTGGTATGAACCACAGCTACAACAGTAATATCAGTATCTGTACTACCCGCAACTGGCCCACCTCGGTAGAGCCAGGATCTGGTGCTACGATCATGAGCTATGGCTATACTTGTGATGATGATGATTATTTCCCATCTACCCAGATCGGGCCACTTCTTCAGTATCACACGATCAGCTACTCTCAGGCCATTGCCTTCTTGGGCACGATCAGTTGTAACACCAGTGCTGCTACAGGTAATACCCCTCCGGTAGTTACCGTGCCAGGGCCGTTTACGATACCAGTCTCTACACCCTTTTCGCTTACTGGTAGTGCTGATGCTCCGGGATCAGGCGATTCCTACACCTACTGTTGGGAAGGTACCAATATCGGTATTGAAACGCCTTTGCCTGATGCAACGACCTTAATGGATCCGTCTAAGCCTCCATTTTTCAGGTCTTACCCACCCACTACCTCAACTACCCGTACGTACCCGCTGTTGTCAGCGATATTGGATGGTACGAACATCGCAAGGGGAGATAAACTTCCTTCCATTGGTATTGCAACGACCCACCGCTTTACCGTGCGTGACAACAACGCTGCTGGCGGTGGTGTGACGTTTGGCGAGACGACGGTTACCGTGGATGGCAACATCGGTCCATTTTTAGAAACGACCAACTTGGCCGCTACTTATCCCGCGGGTTCTACGCAAAATATTACCTGGTCGGTTAACGGTACGAATGTAGCTACCCCAACGGTCAATGTTTTATTGTCTGTTGATGGAGGCTTGACGTTCCCTTACACGCTGGCAACAGCTACGGGGAATGATGGAACGGAGTTGGTTACATTTCCTAATGTCCAAACCAGTACTGCTCGTATTAAAGTAGAAGCGGTTGGCAATATTTTCTTCGATATTTCCAACTTCAACTTTGGTATAGAAATTCCTGGATGTACTGCTGTAAATAGCAATATTTGCCCAACCGATGCCATGACCTTTGATCAGGGCGATGCAGGGTTGGACTTAGGTTTGAGCAACACCTTCGGCGCTGCTGTAACCCAGGTAGCTCTTAGTACGACCAATGCCAGCCCTGAAGGGGAATTGGCTAACGCTACTACTGCTGGTGGTACAACCTGTCAGACTCCTTGGGGAGAGGAACGCTATACTACCTATGATTTTACGGTTTCTACCACAGGTAGCTATACTTTTACCAGAGATGCCCAGTTTGGGGCTTTTTCAATTTTTGTTGCTGCGGGTTACGATCCGGCCATGCCATGTGCAGGTACTTTCTTAGGTTCCAATGCTGATGGTGCTATTTCCTCAGCTTTATCAGCTACGGTTACGCTAAATGCTTGTACTACCTATAAACTGGTAGCTTGGGAAATAAATGGTACTAATGTTGCTACCACTATCACTTTTTCAGGTGCAGGTACTGTTTATTCCGTAGCAGCAGCTCCTGCTGACGCTGGCTATACGTATGTAGCAGTAAACACCGTCAACGATCAGATAGTAGCACAAAGTGCAACGTCTAATTTTACGTCACTAGTGGGAGGTACTTATAAAATATATGGTGCTTCTTATAAGAATGGTGGAGCTACTCCTCCGATGGATGTCAATCCAGCAAGCTGGATTGGTCAAACATTGGCAACTGTACAATCATCAGAGTGTGTGGTGTTTAGTTCAAGCTGTAAGTCGCTGACCGTTGTTGCAGCCATGAGCTGTACGATTACGTCTTCTCTTGCGAAGACGGACGAAACTACAATGGGGGCCAATGACGGCACCATTACTGTGACTGCTTCTTGTGGTGGCACTTGTGGTACCTTGCAGTATTCATTGGATGGTGGTACACCTCAGGCGAGCAACGTCTTTACGGGCCTTGCTCCAGGAACCTATACAATAGAAACCTCCAATGTTGGTATGTTTACCTGTAGTGATACACAGGTGATTACTATCAACGCTGGTCCTGCAGCGACGTGTAATATTACATCTAGCCTTGCGAAGAC
>NZ_JBOEFX010000065.1:0-933 GCF_050633125.1 Lewinella sp. | reverse complement strand
CATCTTGTACAGGTACTTGTGGTACTTTGCAGTATTCATTGGACGGTGGTACACCTCAGGCGAGCAACGTCTTTACGGGCCTTGCACCAGGAACTTACACGGTAGTTACGTCTAATGTAGGCGCTGCTACTTGTAGCGATACGCAGACGATTACCATTAATGCTGGAGTTGCTGTTTGTACTACTCCACCCACTGCTGCTGCTGGTGCAGATGGTACAACTTGTCCTTCAGGTGCTTTTGTTTTGTCTGGAAGTGCTTCCAACGGAACTATCATTTGGACCACGAGCGGCACAGGCACTTTTAGCAATAATGCGATTGCTAATCCTACCTACACACCAAGTGCAGCCGATAATACTGCTGGTTCAGTGACTTTGACAATCACCGTTACCGGTATTGATGCATGTGCTGATGAAACAGCGACTGATAATATGGCATTATCTATTATCGATGCTCCGGCTGAAATAGGTTGTGTCGCCAATGTAAATGTTACGCTTGGTGCTGAATGTACTGCTACAATTACCCCTCAAATGGTAGTTACAGGCAACATCGGTTGTGCTGATAATATTATTGTAACAGTAGACGGAGGTAACACCAATGTTATATCTGGCTGTGGTGAGCACACCTATATGGTGGAGGTAATCGAAGATGGAGTAGTTGTTTACACCTGCTGGGGTAACCTCTTCGCCGAAGACAAAACCGATCCTGTAGTCGAGTGTCCAGCAAACACGAGCAGTGTAACGATGGACTACGATGCAGACCAAGTAAGTGGCACCCTCGAAGCAACTGATCCTTTATTGAACTTCAACAACTACAGCTGTTTGAACCAAGGCCAGCTCCTTGACGGTGAGCACAACTACGACGTAGTAACATTCACTACGCCAGATTTTGCTATTCCTGTTGATGTGTACACAATGCTGATGGATTCTGATTGGG
>NZ_JBOEFX010000064.1:0-3740 GCF_050633125.1 Lewinella sp. | reverse complement strand
TCCAATAGCCCCAACCTCACGTAATCTTAAAATGCTTGAACAGCCATGCTTCGTCAAAGACAAAACACAGGCAATGAGCGCTTGAAAAAGCACCAACAATCAAACACCTAAAAGGCTCAAAAAGAGCGATTTAAGACTTCCAAACTTGTTCTAATTCAGTATTGTGTTGTCCAATAAGACAAAAGGTAAACGATGAGCACAAATAACAAACAGGCACTAAATGTACGATGCCTGAAAGTATTCACCTCATTACAAAACAGGTTTGATATATACCAAAACTGCTTATTCCGTAATAATAAAATTACTACAGGAGATCCTTAAACCACTAACAAGACGTTAGTATAGAAATGTGTTGTTCATTTAAGGGTTACTCCAGAGAGCATTCATAGTGATAATTAACTAATGTAAAGATATGCTATATATACAATAAGTGCAAGTCAAACAAATACAAAAAGCACTCCTCAATATTGAAATAAAATTAAATTTAAAGGTAACACGTTGATAAACAACACAAGAAGACCTAAAAGATGTAGATACATTAATATCAAAAAAAATAATAATACTTCTTACTATTGTCCGAAATCCCCTCACTATCTGTGATAAAAACGATATCTCGTATGTTCAAAAGTCGATTAGAGAGACTCAATCTATCGCATTAACGCAACAATACTCCCTTGATTAACCATCTTCATTGCATAGCGAACAAAGACAAACAACTGAGATAAAAGAAAAGTACCAATGATTGTACCCAAGGAAGAAATATCAAAAAGGCTGACCAAGAAATAATTCACCATAAACAGCACTAGTACCAAAACCATGTTAAGTAAGTAAAGAGGATAAGTTTTTGCGAAATGCCGAATTACAAAACGCCCACCTTCCCCTATCGACGACCAAATGAAGCGATTATTGTTTTTCACCAAAAACACCTTGGCGTAATCCTGCCACATCATAGGTAGCGCAGCTACCAACACGTACAAAGGCACCAACCAACTCAAGGACGAGGTGATGATCCCTTCGCTTTCCAAAGCTTGTGGCGAAAAACCTTTAACAACCTTAAAGTAAAGAAATCCAAAAACAACTAGTACCAGTCCGTGTATCAAGAGAAAGAAAACCGAAAGCCGTAACATCCGCCAGAAATACGTACCAGCTCCACTCCAAAATATACTGCGATATTCCAGTTGAGGCTGTCCCCACAATACTTTCACCAAGCCGCCAACTAAAAAGATCAACAACAGGTATTGTAAGCCAAGTAAGAGCACCGACTGATTGAGAACAGGTGTAAAACCAGCTCCATAACTCTGCATAAAGTCATTCAAAAAAGTATAGTCAAAGCCCTTCATCAAGTCTTTGACCATTAAGGAATTCCCTGCTTCTCCTAGCAATAAACTCCGAAACGGCAACGCTGCCAACAAGGCCAGCAGTAAGCTCACACCCCAAAACACCAAGCTTATCCACAAATGCCCTAAAGCAGCAGAAAAACCTTGTTTTAATGCCCCAATAACACTTACAGGATGTGCCTCCGTGACTGTATTTGAATTCGTCAAAATAATTTTATTTATACCAGGGTCGCCATACTCACCATCGTCGCCTGCAACCAGGTAAGTACGGCAGTAAAGTAACGTGAAATCCCGGTCTGCTCCGGTTCCAGCGTCAGACTGTTATTAATGAAATTCGTATCCAGGGGTATTTTTCTTGCCGGGTCAATTTCTACACTTACAATTTTATGTGGCCCAGTGTACGTCCACTCCATACTTCTTGCTTGACCATCCCATTGCTCCCATTTTTCTTCCCCGTTGGTGAAAATGATCTTTACTTCCTGAGGTACGATAAATTCCCCGTTGCGGAAAACAATAGCCTGTGATTCGTAGAGGCTGCTCTCCTGGATTGTCTCATTTATACAGTCTTCTGTATTTTCAAAGAAACCTACCGCCGCTGTTATTTCTTTGTTGATGATGTCGTGTACCGAATAATCACAGGCTTCAGTTCCGTAAATCAATTGATCTAAAAAAGAAGCTATTTCCGCTCGTTTGCTGTCACCTGCTACCTCACTAACTACCGCCAAGGTTTCGTCAATAAAAGCTTGTCGGCTAGGGTGCTTAAATTTCCACTCTTCAAAGTAGCGCTGCATTATTTTTTTCATCAACTCCTCCCCTACCAAACCTTCCAAAGTTCGTAGCCCCACTGCTGCTTTTCCATATACAATCTGCGCATAACTACCGTGTTTAAAGTGCCAACCAAAATCACTCAATGGGTTCACTTTTATGTTATCTGCATTGAGGAAACGACCACGACGCAATTCCTCCGACCCTACACGCATATTCATATAAGGCCAGGAGACCGTGCCTTCTGGATAATATTTATCTAGGATTTTTGCTTCAAAATAAGCTGTAAACCCTTCATCCAGCCAAGGTTCCTCTTGCTCATTGGTCGCCAGCATTTGCATAAAATACTGGTGAGTGAGTTCATGGATAACCAGCGTTTCTGTGGTTTTTATCCCGGCAGGCAGGTTACACAAGGTTGGTGCCGTAATCAGCGTCGGATACTCCATCGCTCCGGAATTGAGCCCATAAAACGGAGGGCTCACAATCGTCAATGTCGGATACGGATAAGGTGCCAGGTAATCAGCAAAAAAATCCAGGGTATGCTTGGCCGCTTCTAAGAAACGATGCTGGTTACACTGATGTTCTGGCCGAATGAGCAAACTGATTTTCGTATCTCGCCACTGGTCTGTAACTTCTACAAAACCAGGGTGCGATGTCCACGCAAAATCAATGACATCTTCTGCAAGGTAATGATGAATAGTGCGTCCTTCTTCTTCTTTTTTGTCTACCAAAAAACCACTGGCGCCTACGACATGGTCTTTCGGCACGTTAAGTTTCACATCATAAACCCCAAACTCTCCGAAATACTCTGTAGCGGGGTGATATTGGTGGCAATTCCATTGTCCCTCCTTGGCAAAGCGGGTACCCGCCGGTTCGTATACACCCAACTTGGGATACCATTGCAC
The DNA here is from genome assembly GCF_050633125.1 of Lewinella sp. Lineage (NCBI taxonomy): Bacteria > Pseudomonadati > Bacteroidota > Saprospiria > Saprospirales > Lewinellaceae > Lewinella > Lewinella sp. The sequence continues at coordinate 733 of NZ_JBOEFX010000064.1, read as the reverse complement.
CATGAAGAAATAATCCTTGCTATAGCCCGTACGGATCATCAAGGGTGGGATTTGCGATTCCCAATCCATCTCTAGGGTATAAGTCTCGTAAGGCATTACCGGCACTTCCAAAAGCAAATCCAGCACCGTGTCATCATTGGTATTATCGNNACGTAACGCATACTGCCGCTGAGGTCATTCCCCTGCTCGTCCAGCACTTTTGTTACTTCCACCCAGCTCCAGATACATTCGGCAATCTCCTTTTGGTCTTTAGTCCTCGGGATGCGGCCACTCTCGGTAAAGAAGTCTGTTTTATTATTCTTCCAGGCATTGTAGTACATGTGGAAACGCATATTCCAGATCGTATCTGCCGAAGGATTTGTAAATACCAAGGTCTGCCGGGCATTCACTTTCTTAGCCTCCACATCCAGGTATACCTCCATCTCGTAGCTTGCCGTACGTGGCGACAGCGGTGTAGCAAAAGACTGCCCCCAAGCTTGTACACCTGAGATAAACCATAAAATCCCCCCCAGTACAAAAAAAATCCTGCTACTCATTCATTACGCTTTACACTAAAAAACAATCACCTCTTTTTTTCCTATGTGCCTATGTGGTGAAATCCCCACTAACACCCAGCAAAAATAATAAAAGCCCACTAAGGCCAATAAAGTTTTTGTGTAGCTCCACTTTGCCAGTATCTTTGGTCATCATTAGTTCTAGTCTACTATGCTGCGTTTGCTACTATTCTTTACTG
>NZ_JBOEFX010000063.1:0-18954 GCF_050633125.1 Lewinella sp. | reverse complement strand
CCAGACAAGCAAAACCTGGTTGTACCAGAATATAGGTTTCACAGAAACCATAATTCCCTTCGCTATCAATAGCGTAAATGTAAAGAACAGTGGTTTCTTCATCATCAAGCGTCAATACCAAACCTGTATCTAATGGGCTGGGTACGAAATCAGGCCCGGCAGCTTGTACATCCGCAGCCCGGTAAATCGCATAACCAATAGGCTCGCTACAATCTGTTATCGGGCTTCCTAAAAAGTCTGACACCCAGATACTGGCATCGCAAGTTCCTTCATCATTAGGAGATAAGGTTGCCGTTAGGCCGTTCAGACAAATTGGAGTAGGTGCATTACAGTCAATTACTTTGAAAGTAATATACTGAACAGCAGGGTTCCCACAGCCATCCACGGCCTCCAGACGGAGGGTATGGTAAACATTGGTCCCTTCTGATTGATAAATAACGGGAGCATCAAAAGTTATTGAAAAAGTAGCATCGCCATTATTAATAACCTGAGCTGTAACATCTTCTTCTACACCAAACTCAGTAACATCAATTTGACCGTCATCATTGGCGTCTACTGCAAACCAATCTACGGTCGCTGTAGGTATTGACAACACTAAATTTCCGGTATTATCGAACACTTCACAAGCGTCATCAAGCGTGATTGCAAAGCTTACCTCACTTTCACAGGTTTCGTTATTCAGCGATGGGAATTCTCCGGGCAATAAGTCCGGGCAATCCATCGTAGGACCACCATAAGCAGCTACATCAAAAGTGGGTAGCGAGCTATCATAAACTTTGACAAACTGCGTGTAAGCCCAGCGGCCTACGTTTTGTACAGAAGGCACGGGGGAACTATTCGGCAGACTAGAATCACAACCCGGCTCCGGGTGATTTCGATCAATGATTGCACCACTGTCATTTACCCTAACAACGGGACGTTCACAAGCATCGACATCCGTGTTGTCGGTATCGGTTTGACGAGCCACTACAAAGGCGTCAGCTTCTCCGTCCCAAATACACCAGTTGATCACATCATAGGTAATACTCAGCTTATAGCATTCATCTCCTGTTGCGCTAAAACGCTGTGGTTCTCCTTCATTAATTACCAGGTTGTCACAACCACTTGTTTCGGTTATTAATCCAGGAATCTCAGGATCAAGACAGTCGGCCTCCGCATCAGCGGGGAAATCTATAACATACTGGTGTGTTTCGGTAATGGTAATCAGTTGGTTACACGCATTTGTCGACCGTAGTACTTCGTTGACATCAATGGCGCCATTTCCATTCAGATCGCCTTCTGGTTTCAGCTGCCAAGCTTCGAAACGGCGGGTTAATGTTCCCCAGCCGCAGGCATTAATATTAATCATCGGGGTACGCTCCACTACAGTGTCAACCGCACAATTATCTGTACCTGTTGGACCACCAAAAAGGTCGCTCATAAGCTGCGAGGTAGCAGCAAAATTATCATTGTAATCATCTTCAATATCACCTGCATAAAGGAGTGGCAACTCAGCACAACTCAACGTTTGTGGTGCAGGCGAGTAACAAAATGGGCGCAATTTGTCTTCAGGTGTAACAACCAGCCAACACTGATTACTATTGCCAACCTCGTCAGTCACACGCAGTTCCAGTGTTACTTCTCGATTGATATCACAACAGTAGAAATCAACAAAATCCCCCCATGGAGAATACTGATTAGAACTTAATCCACAATCATTATCATCCCAATAATTTCGGCGAACTTCCAGCTCAAGATTTGCGGAACAATTATCCACAGAACCTTCGTCTACGCTGGTAGCAAATACCCGAGCGATACCATACAATCCGCTCAATATATCGCCACCTCCTATTTGCACATTTAGTTGATCATCGCAAATGACCGAAGGCGCAATCTCGTCGCGTACGATAATGGGCATCGTTTCGCATATTTCATTGTTACATTCATCGGTTGCGCAATACTCCAACTCATAACTTCCAGGGGGTACCGTAAATACTTGCCCACTGGTTCCTAAAAAGAGGAAAGTACCAGCCATGTCCCGAACAGTAACCTCCAGGGAAGGAGGACCAGAGCAAAAATCATAAAGTTCGGTCGGTGCAGGGATCGCTATATTGGCCTCACAGGCATACGGTGTCGTAGAAAACCGGCGGACATCAGGGAAGCCATCGTTGTTGTAATCTACCGTAGGTAACACCAAGGTAGGATCTGTATAATCCTTGATTTTGATCAACTGATTGAACTCTGTTATCATCGAAAGATCACACTTGTCAACAATGTACCATTCCCGAATAAAAGTGTAGGTGTTACCACACAATTCAATCCGTGGGCGATCCTCAAAAGATGCGCCGAGGTTACAATGCGTTTGGTCAAGTAAATGGGGATCTATTTCTGGTGTAGAAGGATCTGCATCGAAGAAACTGAGTACTGCGGGAAAGCCTAATACACCTAGTGCTTCGTGAATTTGTTCTGGACTAGGATTGGCATCACCACTAAATACAGCACAATCTAATTCCACCACCGCTGGTGGCAAAATGACCTCTCCTAAATTTGGATTTCGGAAAGTTATAACTTGGGTACAAATATTAGATAAATTAGGCGCCCCCTGACAAGCAGAATCAAATTTATCTTCCGCAAAAAAGGTGCGATTAATCGTCGTCAATCCACAATTTCCATTCTCGACTACCTGATCAGAAACATAAATTCTTACAAAGTCACACCCATCATCTAAAGTTGGGTAGCCTGTTTGATCTAAAATTGCAGCTACAGCGGGGTCAATATCTACAATTTGTCCATCGCCATCAACGATATAAGCTATTGGCGTATTAAAAACAACTTGATCAATATCATCACATAGAAAATCAGTAATTCCTTCGGGACTAGCACCGCCAGTTATGTTTGGCGGACAGGTGACCACGGGAGCAATTACATCTCTCGCAACCACATAACCCCAACAGGGAAAGCCACTTATGCCATCTACCAGCACCTCTACAAAGTATTCATAGGTACCACAACCGCTTAGCGTTCCATCTTCAGAGACAAGCACACCATCCTGAAAAATACTTACTTTAAAATCTGACGGAATCAAACAGCCCCAATCACCAACTAACACCATTGGTGGTGTAACAGTGGCTCCACATTCCTGATTTAAACTTACATTTACTGCTCCCAAACAGCCAAGGTATACTGGCGGCTGAGGGTTCATACTTGCAATTAAATTATCTATACTCAGGCTTATATCTCCACAAACCAACCCACCACCTGGATTTACATTTCCATCCACTAAACTTAACTGATCTACTATTAAATTAAAGTCCGCACCAATAGTAAAATCAAAAGGAACAATTAAGTCCAAATCAGTTGTCAGATAATGCAACCCATGAATACCGTAATCACCGATAGGTAAACCTTCTAAATCTACAACTACTGTAGCGTTATTTACTGGATTAGCAATTGGGTGAACCTGTACAATTTCATCATTTTCATTAACGACTACGACCATGTAAGTGTAGTCATCTGCAATTGAAAGTGGCGACACGAAATCGTTTAAGCGAACAGTAATTTCTTGATCCGCATAGATTCCCAGCGTAGCATTTCCACACATCACCAGCTCATCTGTGGTTGTCAAGCGACCGGGGCTTGGCAAACACTGAGGTTGGTAGATGAAATTGTTATTGGCAAAACTTGTATTCCCTCCATTAATGGTAAATTCAACGCTGTTATTTGCCGGGCTAACCAGATCATAACCTTCGGCTAATACCGTGCCCGTGACACTGGTCAAATTCAGGCGGTATTCGCCGTAAGGCAGATTAGAGAAAGCAAAAACACCTCCTGCTACAGACGATTTTTGAAGCGTCACATCATCGGCATTGTCCCACACTCCATCTACACCGTGCCAGCTCAATTCAAAAGCGACACCATCTATACCAGCTTCATCAAAATCAAGACCAAAATCATCATCTGGCCATACCGTTCCGCTAATGATACCCGGGCCTATGAAGCCTGCATCAAAGGTATAATCAAGCGCTGTTGCAGCAAAAGTAAAATCAGCGGTACTTGTGGCACCATTACCGGCTGCAGCATCAATTTTATTACCATTATCCCCACTTACTACAGTACCTGAAGCCAAGTAACCTGCTGGCGGTTCATAAAGAAAGAAATAGTTACCCGGAGGTACGGCGGTATACCAATAGTTGCCATCCACATTAGAGGTAAGTGGGCCCATTGTGAGGCTTTCTGTATCGGTATCAGCATCATAAATACGAGCTAATACCTGCGGAAGAGGTACATCGTCACCATCAAAGGAGCCATTATTATCAAAGTCTATGAAGGTAAAATCGCCTAAGTCATCGCAGAGGATTATTCCGATAGTTGCCATCGCGAAGGGGCGGCAAGCACCATCAGCAGGGTCAGGGCTCAATAGCGCATACACATCATAATTGCCTACGGCTAGTTGATCACCTACCTCCAGGAGTTCTGCAACCCCATTATCAGGGATAACCTGTCCGAGTTCTATACCATCCAGATAAGGGTCATCTACGGAACCTGCTGGCAAGTAGACAAAGCGAACCTCAAAATTAGTTTCGTTATTTTCAGCAGCATCGAAGTCTTCCAAACCCATAACAGCCAAGTTGAAAGGAAAACCTTCACAAGCTTCAATGGGGACATCAATAGCACCAATAGTCGGGCATATCACCTGGCTATTGATTTTCTGAATTGAAAAAAACAATAGGAAAAACAGAAGAAAAGAAAAATGACCGGCCACAGCAAGCTGTCGCTGGTACTCTTGAGAAAGAGTAGTGTTGTTAGTCATGGGATTACGGTTTAAGACAACCTGCGTATACTTCTGTGAAGTACACTCATAGGGTACCACTAAAGCAGTAGTGTTATTAAGTTTCAATCTACTAAAGGGAATCTCTCAGAGGGGTTTCTCAAATACTCGGCTTAAAGATACAGTTTTGCTGTAATATAATGCAAGGTCGCAAGAAAAAACTAAAATCCCGAACCTGCTAAATAACAGATTCGGGATTTTTAAAACCCAGTATAAATCGGCAAAATCTCACTCCGACCAAGGTCGGAGTGAGGGATATAATCAATTCCTATGCAGGAACTAGAGCCAATTTAAAAAGCGCCTTTAATATTTTAAAGTGCCGATTTTACCGTTTTAATGATACGAGCAGCTACTTTGTAAGGATCAGCCTCTGAGTTCGGGCGGCGATCCTCGACGTAACCTTTCCAACCATTTTCCACGGTGATAGGCGGGATGCGAATAGAAGCACCACGATCAGAAATACCGTAGCTGTATTCATCAATCGATTGTGTCTCGTGTAATCCCGTCAGACGCAAGTGGTTATCGGCACCATACACAGCGATATGTTCTGCTGTAACTGGGCGGAAAGCCTCCAGGATTTTCTTGTAAGTCTCCTCTGAACCACAAGTACGAAGTACCGTGTTTGAGAAGTTAGCGTGCATACCGGAACCGTTCCAGTCACCCTTTACAGGCTTACAGTGCCAATTAATTACGACACCATATTTTTCAGCAGTACGCTCCAAAAGGTAGCGACCTACCCAAATTTGGTCACCAGCTTCCTGTGCGCCTTTGGCAAACATTTGGAACTCCCACTGACCAGCAGCCACTTCCGCGTTAATACCTTCGATGTTCAGGCCAGCATCAATACACAGGTCCATGTGTTCTTCGACGATATCACGGCCATAGGCACGATTAGCTCCCACACCACAGTAATAAGGTCCTTGAGGTTCAGGGTAACCTTCTCCTGGAAAGCCTAGTGGTCTATTGGTCGCAGGATCCCATAGGAAGTATTCCTGTTCGAAACCAAACCAGAAATCATCGTCCTGGTCATCAATAGTGGCTCTACCGTTACTAGGGTGTGCCTTACCGTCAGCCGACAGTACTTCCGTCATTACCAAGTAGCCATCACGGCGGCCTGGATCAGGATAAATAGCAACAGGTTTCAGCAAGCAATCCGAAGAATTACCGGGTGCTTGTTCTGTTGAACTACCATCGAATGACCACATTGGACAGTCTTCCAGCTTACCGCTAAAATCCTTAATGATCTTGGTTTTGCTCCGTAATGTCTGGGTTGGCTTGTATCCATCCAACCAAATGTACTCTAATTTGAACTTTGTCATTTTTAACAATAAAATTTATAGTTCTGCAATAGGAATGGAAAACCCCGATGCGCTGACTAAATCAGCCACCGGGCTTTTCCTAAAATAATTTCAATATAACCTGCTTAGAAAGCATAAACACCTGCCAGAACGAAAGAAGCCAGTGATGAAGTAGCTTTTCCGTCGCCGTCCAGGAATACATCTTCAGAAGCAGCATCCAAACGGATTTCCGGGATCAATGTCAAGTCACCTATGGTAATGTTACCAGATAATGTCAAGTCAATTACGCTGGCAGACAAATCATTATCATAAGCACCAATGATTCCGTAGCCCGTGTTGTTTTCACCGAAGTACTCTCCACGTAGACCCAGGGCAAAGTTTTCGCTGAGTGCATACTGGCAGTAACCAGCAAAACCGTAGAAGCCAGGACGGTCAGTGTCATCACTTGGATCATAAGAGTTCATCGTAGCATTAACACCTACGTACAAATCTTCTGTAACATCAAATCCGGCAGTCAGGTCAACCTGAAATAGTGCACCGGCACTACCTTCAGCATCGCCATCCTGATCACCATATAGCAAGTTCAGATAAACACCTTTGTAACCGAGCTGAGCACCGTAAGAATAAGAACCGATGTAGTTCGCTTCTGTCAGGTCAGTAGGGTTAAATACCCCTAGCATCAAGCTTACGTCTTCACCCAAGCCGATATCTGCTTTGATACCAGTGTGGGAAAATGGGCCATAGGAGAACATGTAAGAAGTAGAATAATTGAAGTTACCAGCAGGTGAAATCACTTCATATCCCAGAAATGTATTGAAGTTACCCAAAGTCAGGGTTACGTTATCACTAGCATTGAAGTACACATACAACTGGTTTACGAAAGTGGAAGCATTAGCAGCTACACCACCAAGCGTAGGAACTCCGGAAGCGAATACGGCATCTCCACCACGTGGGCCGAACACCAAATCGCCTACAAAACCTGCTTTTTTGCCTTCGTGGGTACCTATAAGATTGAACATACCCAAGCTAAAACCAGGCAGGTTGGCAAATGAAGTTACCGGAGCCTGATCATCAGTACTCGCTCGAAAGTAAGCATCTGCAGAACCGGATAGTGTAAACTTCGCTTCTTCCTCTTCTTCCTCTTCTTCTACGGGAGGATCTTCTTCAAGGACAACTGGCATTGAAACAGGGCCCGCTGTCGCATTCTGAGCCTTTGCCCCGAATGATAAAAATAAACATACAGCCAAACTGAAAATCTGTACAAACTTTTGCATAACAGTGTGTATTAGTTGAGTAGGTTGCCCTACTTGGTTGATCAAAATAGAATTGGAAAATCAATCTTGCCAACGGTAAACCACACTGTATTTTATCAAGTATTCTGCTAGAATACTTGAACAAAACAGCTTGATACTGTACTTTTACAGTTGAGTTAGTTAGCGGTTTACCGTTATCTACAGTCCCCGTTGGTGTTGCCGCACCGCGGGGACTCGTTGTTTTATGAAATCTCTCCGAGATTTATTTGACGCTCAGCTGAAAAGCAGACTCTTCTGCTGATTCCGTGTAAGCGTGCATTTCGTGTTCTTCAACATCAAGCCCCTTAATTTCTTCTTCTTCACTTACACGGATACCAATTGTAACCTTCAGGAGGTACATTAGGCCATAAGCAAAAACAAAGGTGAAGGCAACAACAGCTAGTGCTCCATAAAGCTGAATCCAAAGCTGATTCAAACTAGCCATGCTTCCGAAGATACCAACGGCCAGTGTACCCCAAATACCACAAACCAAGTGAACAGACGTAGCACCTACCGGGTCATCAATCTTTACACGATCGAAGAACACAACCGACAGTGGGATGATACAACCTGCGATCAAGCCAATCAAAATAGCCGCCAATGGGCCCATCTGATCTGCTCCTGCAGTAATACCGACCAAACCTCCCAGGATACCATTAAGTACCATTGAAAGATCGTGGGTTTTGAACATTGCGTAGGATACAATAAATGCTCCTACAGCACCTGCTGAAGCAGCAAGGGCAGTGGTCACGAATACTAAAGAAACAGCTACAGGGTCAGCGCTTAGTACAGAACCACCATTGAAACCAAACCAGCCGAACCACAGTAGGAATACCCCCACTGCCGCAAGTGGCATGCTGTGACCAGGAATTGGTTTAATTTTTCCACTAGCAGTATACTTTCCTCTCCGTGGGCCAAGTACCAGTACGGCAGCTAAAGCAGCCGCACCACCCATAGCGTGCACGAGTGTAGAGCCAGCAAAATCGTAGAAACCTGCGGCATCAAGCCAGCCTCCACCCCACTTCCACATTCCTGTGATAGGGTAAGCAAGCGCAACTAAAACTACAGAGAAAATGAGGAAAGAGTTAAGCTTAATACGTTCTGCTACGGCACCAGAAACGATGGTAGCAGCGGTAGCAGCAAACATCCCCTGGAAGATGAAATCCGTCCAGTAGGTATAGCCTCCGTCGGCATAAGCAATGGCTCCAGCATCTCCTTCAGGCATAGAGAGCCCGAAACCGCCAAAACCGAAAAACCCGCCGGAAAAAGCCTCCCCCGGGTACATTAAATTGAAACCTATAACACAGTACGTCAACAAACCGATTGCAATAATCATTGCATTCTTAAAAATAATATTGACCACGTTCTTTTTTTGTACAAACCCGGCCTCTAAAGTCATAAAGCCGAGGTGCATCAGGAATACCAGACAGGTTGCGACCAGCATCCAAACGTTATTTGCAGTAAATAATCCTTGTTCCATGATTGCCCTAAGATTATAAGATTGTTAATCAAGCACGAACCAAGCACCTGGTTTTTAGAGCGGTACTTTTATCGCGTTGGTTTTCGTAATTGGTTGAAAGAAATCTGGTTGGTGGGTAGGGCGATCCCTCAGGATCAGAAGAAAACTATATGGCTTCGGCGCCAATCTCAAAAGTGCGGATACGCACAACATGCTCTAAATCAATAACAATGATCTTTCCATCACCGACTTCACCGGTGCGGCCAGACGATACGATTGCATCAATGATTTCGTCTACTTTCTCAGTATTGCAAAATATATCGATACGTAAACGAGCGATATAATCTGAATCATAAACACTGCCCCGGTACATCAGCTGCTCTCCTTTTTGCAAGCCAAAACCTTTCACTTCGGTTAGGGTGAAAAAGTTGACGCCAATTCCTGCCAGAGCATCCCGAATACTTTCGAAGCGGGATAAACGAACAATAGCTTCGATTTTTTTCATCAGTTTGTTAGATTTGTGGTCAATTAATATGAATTCGATTCCTGACCAGAGCTCTAGTCACAAGAAATAAAGAAAGGAAGCAATGACCCTTTCCATTATTTCCTCATTGCAACAGCAAATCTAGGGTGAGCCATAAGCTTTGCCTAATCATTGTTTCTTGACCGTTGTTACCCCTACCACCACCTTTCGCAACACAAGCAACTGATTATCAACTAACAAAACAAAAAAAGATGGCATGCCTACCACAAATAAAGACCCGTTATTCCGGTTAATAAAGTCTTTGAGCAAGCCAGAGAAGCGTCATTTCCGTCTCTATGTCAACCGTACGATGGGTGATCAGGAGCGAAAATTCATTGTCCTTTTTGACCTATTAGATAAGCAAGAAGCCTATGATCATGAACAATTACTGAAGAAACTACCAGGCAAAACGACAAAGAGCAAGCTTTCAAACCTAAAACGACACCTTCTAAAGCAGTTATTGACCAGTTTGCGGCTGACCTATATTAACAAGCTTATTGATATTGAAATTAGAGAGCAGCTCGACTTTGCGCGTATTCTTTACAGCAAAGGATTATACATGGAGAGCCTTCGATTGCTGGAGCGCATTAAGGACACGGCCAATGAGCACCACCAAGACATACTGCATCTGGAGATTATCGAATTCCAAAAGTTGATAGAATCCCGACATATTACTCGGTCCCGACAGGTAGAGCGAAAAATGGAACGCCTCTTGGAGGAATCAACGCTCCGTAGTAGAGTGACTCAGACGGCCAGTGAAATGGTTAATCTCTATATTCAGATTCATGGATATTATATTGTCCATGGCTTTGCCTATTCCCCTGAGCAGGTGGAAGAATTGAACCAAGCTTGGCGAAAAATGCAGCCAGACCACCATCATAACCGATTCTCAGACACCTTCTTTGAAAAAACACACCGCTATCAATCGTATTTATGGTATCGCTACATCCAGCTTGATTTTGCAGGCGCCCTTAGCCATGCCCTGGAATGGGTAATGCTCTTTGAGGTCCACCAACTCATGAAATACAAGGACCCAGACTTGTACTTACGTAGCCTTTACTATTTATTGACGCTGCTCTATCTCACGGACGATACCGGGCAATATTATAAGTACCTGGAACAACTAAACAATTATGTAGAAGAGGTAGAAGAACAACTCAATCCCAATAGCCAACACGTTCGGTTTGTCTATCAAAACTTAAGCAACCTCAACTATTATTTTCTTACCAAGGATTATGAACAAGCTCATCAATTCAGTGAAAAGGTATATGACTCCCTAAGCAAACATCGGGATCTTATGGACGACCACCGGATTCTTCTTTTTCACTACAAATTTGCAGCAGCAGCCTTTGCTCATGGCAAATATGAGATTGCACTCGAACGCCTCCATCCCATTCTCCATCAAGGAGACAAAATACTGCGCAAAGACATGGAGATCAATGCTCGATTGCTAGAACTTCTTTGCCTTTATGAAAGTAAAGCCTTTGATCGAATGAGCTACCGGCTTATCTCTTTTGGTAGAAGTGTGGTTAAAACAAAAAGGGCCACTACCCTACAGCTAGACACCCACAAAATGCTACGGGCACTACTGCAAACATATACCGAAGACAATCAAACCTTTCTACTGCTACAACTAAATTCATTCCGAGAAAAAGCTGCTCAGCCGCGTGAACGCATGTTTCTGAAATATCTAAATGTTATTGAATGGATGGAATCAGGAAGCAAGACATAAGACTTTGGTTACTTTAACCATCGCAATCTGGTTTGCTAATCTTCCCTAAACGTTAGCAATAATCGATTTGACTGTTCGTCAACCGTGAGAATATAAGTGTAATACCCATCAGGCAGTTCCATTTCTCCAACATAATCAATCGGTTGGATGCCAAATAGTGCTCCTTCAATTTCTAATGCTACGTAAGCATATTCGTAAGCCTTACTATACTGTTGATAAACTGATCGTTCGCCAGCATTGAGGCTACCGTAATCATGGTCTTCGCTGATTTTCACTAGAATATTATCAAGGGTAAAATTACTAGCGTTTTCAATCCTCACAAAAACATCCTTTAATGGTGGCGTCACCTCTTCTTCGGCTTGTTCTGTATTACAGGCCATTAGAAAAAAAGAGGTCAAAAATATCAGAAGGAGCAACTGTTTCATGATCGTTGATTTAATGAGGTGAAATTATATTTCTTAGCCAGACGTAAAAAAAACAGAAAGTGGTTGGCTCTAGGCCATTAAGTATTGCGCAAAAAAATAAGATCATTATTCGTCTTATCAACCTTTTCAGGTTAAAAGTAGTCTTAACTATAGGGGACAAAGCCACCGCCAACCATCATGAAGATGACAATGTTGGTTAAAAATTATATAAAAACCCCTCCATCACTACATTAATCACCGCATTCTGCTACATTGCCTTTTGTATATTGTACCCTTTAACCAAAATCAAGCCTTGACTCCCCAAAATTGCTTGAAAACGTGAAAACTATTAAAATTCAACTTCCATTGACTGACGCTCGACTCAATAAGTTCATAACCATTGGTGCTATGTTCTTGTTTTTCTTCGGCGGCCTACATCAGATACACGCGCAATACCTTTTCTCTGGCCGGGTCATTGATGCCGACACCAAAGAAGGTATTCCTTTTTGTAATGTCTACTACGCAGGTACCACTATGGGTGTTTCCACAGATGTCGATGGCTATTATGAACTTCCCGTAACAGTTCTTCAAGACAGCCTTACCGCTTCAGCAATAGGATATACTTCATTAGCGAAAACAACAGGAGATCAAGAGAAACAGACCATCAACTTCAGCCTGGAAAGCGCCAACACAACGCTTGACGAAATAGTGGTGATTGCCGGAGAAAATCCCGCAAACGCTATCGTCAAAGGAATTATCCAGAATAAAGATCGTAACAACCTTGAGCAACAACCCGCTTATCAATACGAAAACTATACTAAGGTAGAACTTGATTTTGAAAAAATCCCCGACCGAATAAGGGAGAACAAGCTGATGGACCCCTTCGATTTTGTCTTTGAAAACATCGACAGCACCTCCGATGAAAAGCCTTTTCTGCCTATTTATATCAATGAGGCATTGAGTGATGTCTATTATTCTGAAGAGATTGGTCGATCGGCCGAGCGTATTAAAGCACAACGTGCATCGGGTGCACCCAACCAATCTTTTATAGAGTTTGTCAAAAAGGTCTATACACCTTTCAATGTTTACAACAACTGGATAGACATTATTGACAAGCGGTTTATCAGTCCATTTTCTGATGCAGGGCTTGGTTTTTATGAGTATTACATCCTGGATAGTACTTTTGTTAGTGGACAATGGAGTTACAAACTCAAATTCAAACCCCGCCGCAAGCAAGAGAACACTTTCTACGGCGACTTCTGGGTAGCGGACAGTACTTTTGCCATCCAGCGCCTCAATATGAGAATGAGCCCCGAAGTCAATATTAACCTGGTAAAGCGAATAATTATTTACCAGGAATATGAACCCCATGAAAGCTTATGGTTGCCGGTCAAACAAAAAATGATTGTTGACTTTACACTTACAGAGAAGTCTCCAGGCATGATTGCCAGACGTACAAAATCTTCTCGTGATTATCGTCTCAATCCTGCTGAAATCCAGAACAACTTTCCTGAAAAGAAAAAAGGAACGAGTCCTCCCCCTCCACTAAATAGCGACGAGGAATATTGGCAAAGTATCCGTCACGAGCCCCTTTCCGAGACCGAGTCTACCATTTATGCGCTCGTTGACAGTATCCAGAATGTCCCTGCTTTCAAAACCTACGGAGAGATTTTCGCCACTGTCTTCGGCGGTAATTTCGACTTAGGCAAGTTTTCCGTAGGACCTTACTATTCGATTTATAGCAAGAATCCAATCGAGGGCACCCGCTTGAGGTTAGGTCTCCGTAGTGATGATGACCTCAGTGAAAACTTACGTATAAAAGGCTATGCTGCCTATGGCTTTCTTGACGAAAGGTGGAAATATGGGCTAGAAGGAATGTGGCTCATCCACCGATATCCGTGGACTATCATTGGAGCCGCTCATCGCAAAGATATTAGCCTAAGTAGTGAAAATAGTGAAGACTTCCAGGAAGGCAACCTGTTCTCTTATTCTTTCCGTCGGGATGTTTATCTAAAGCTGATCGATGTATCGGAAACTAAAGTCTTTTATGAAAGACATTGGGACAATGGCCTATCCAATCGAATTACGATATTGAATCGACAGATGGATCCCTATGGAAATAACGAGGAAGGCGGCTTCAATTACGCCTTCGTAAAGCCTGGCGGAGAATCCGTTGACACCACTTTAAACACTACTGAAGTAATTTTAAAGTTCCGCTATGCGCCGGGAGAGACTTTTCTGGGAGAACGATTCAACCGAGTCAGTCTTGGCACCACGAAGCCTATTCTGGAAGCACAATACACCTTGGGCTTAGAAGATTTTTTCGGAAGCCAGTATAACTATCATAAATTTTCACTGGGATTAAGACACTGGTTCAACATCAGCCCTATCGGCTGGCTTTCTTATCGAATAAAGGCAGGAAAAACCTTCGGCACCTTGCCCTTTTTATTACAAGAAGTGCACCCTGGAAATGAAGCCGTCTTCATGTCTCGTTCGGTGTTTAATACGATGAACAACTACGAATTTGTCAGTGACACCTATGCCAGTGTTTTTTTAGAACACCATTTTGATGGCTTTTTCCTTAACCATATCCCTCTTTTGCGTAAGCTAAAACTTCGGGAAGTTGCCAGCTTCAAGGCTGTGGTTGGAAGCATGTCGAAAAATAACCAGAAGGCTAATCGTCTCAATGGCTTCCAACCTCAAAGTGGGGCAGACTTATACACAGGCTTCCGCTCTCCTTCGTCAAAACCTTACCTTGAAGCGGGTATTGGCATCGAGAATATCCTCAAAGTAATCCGCGTTGATGCATTATGGCGGCTCTCCTATCTGGATAATCCAGAGGCTAGTCGATTTAGCATTACTGTGGGGGCATACTTAGGATTTTAGTATTTGTGCAGAAAATAAAATGCGATTAGCTTCGTGCTGTGTTCTTTAAAGTTGCCCTGAATCAATCAACTGTTGAAACATCTCGCGCATACCAGGAGCTAATGGGCGAAAGTTAATACCCAATTCTTGTTCGGCTTTGGTATGATCCGCTTTCCAAGGGTGGTCGATGTTATTACTAACAGATTTCCTGGTCATTCCAGCAGCAGGTGCCGTCAGCCAGATGAGCCACTTCGGGAGCTTACGAGAAGGCAACGGGTAATCGGGAAACACTTCCTTCAGGTAGCTTGCCAGCTCAAGAAAGTTAGTATTCTCAGCAGAAGTGATATAACGGCCCTGTGCATTAGGGTTATAGCCTGCCTGGTAATGTACTTCTGCAACATCTCTTACATCTACTCCCCCAATATTAAAGCCAGGAGCTCCCATCTTCATCGTACCATCTCCCATTTGGCGAGCAATATCAAAACTTGCTGATGTTGCATTTGGATTCGTTCCCGGACCAATCACCAAAGAAGGATTAACGACCACCAAATCCCAACGATCTTGTGCATTAGCCATTTCCCAAGCCGATTTGTCAGCCATTACTTTTGAGTAAGAGTAGGATTGATGGGTAAGGCTTGATGTGGTATTCCAATCCTCCTCGGTAAATACGCCGTTCTTCGTTTTCTGAAGATCAATATTATCACCATAAATGGAAGCACAGCTACTGGTCACCACGACCCGCTTTACCGAAGCAACCTGATTGGCAGACTCAAGCACATTTTGGGTGCCTTTTACCGCTGGGTCTACCAAATCTCTTTGAGGATCATCATACTTGAGTATGAAGGGAGAAGCGGTATGGTAAACAAGCTCACAACCTGCCATAGCCTCTTTGTATGCGCCTTCTGTTAGCAAATCGGCTTTAAAGTATTTAATAGTCCCCTTGGATTTGGCAGCTAGCTCATCAAGGTGCGCTACTTTTTCTTTTTTATCTGGGTTACGCACTGCTGCGTGGACAGTAATACCTTCCTCCAACAACTGTTTTACTAACCAACCTGCTACGTAGCCTGTTGCTCCGGTAACCAATACTGGTTTATTCTTATCGACTTGCATGTAATGTTTTCTTAAAAAGTAAGTAATCACTTACAAAAGTAAAGGCTTTTACATTACCTCGCAAGAGGAGCATCAAAAAAGAAGCTTACCAAAGGGGGCGAACATTTATTCTTGCCGTATTGCTTCTACAGGATTGGATAATGCGGCCTTGATGGTTTGTGAACTAACGGTCAGAAAAGCGATGGTAAGAACTCCTGCTCCTACTGCAAAAGGCAGTCCCCAGGGAAAATCAATCCGATAAGGAAAATCTTCCATCCAACTGTTGATAAAATACCAGCACAAGGGTACTGCCAATAGCAAAGCTATGCCTATCAACCAGACGAAATCTTTGGCTAACAACAGTAATATTTGATCCACCCTGGCACCGAGGACCTTACGAATGCCGATTTCCCGAAAGCGGCGCTTGGTCAGTAATGCTGCCAAACCAAATAGTCCGAAACAGGAAATAAAAATGGCCAGAAACGCGAAATAGCCTACCAGCGTCCCCAATCTATCCTGGGCTTGGTACAAATCGCTGATCGTTTCTTCCAGAAAAGCGTATTCAAAGGTTTTAGCGGGAAAGAAACTGGCCCATTGGTCTTCCATAAATGCCAGCGTACTCGCCAGATCATCATTTTGTAATCGGACACTGAAATAACCAAAAGCGCCAGCATTAACGTCCATTATTAGCGGAGTCATTTCGGCAAGCATGCTGTTGAAATGAAAATCGGCGACCACTCCAACAACCTGTCCTTCCTTTCCTTCCACAACAAGCCTTTGGTTAAGAGCCTCTTCTGGTGTCTCCCAGTTGAGGTCACGCACAGCCTGCTCATTGATAACAAAACTGCTGATATGGTCTGTACCAAAGGAAAGGTCAAATTCACGGCCAGCAACAACCTCCAGGTCATACGTTTCTGCAAAATCATAGTCGACAGCGAGCACCGGTGCGAAGAAATTGTCTTCCTGTAATACTTTATCCGTCCATACATTTCGGCTAACGGAACCTAAACCAGGTACTGATGCACTTTGCGTGACCGCCTTGATATTAGGATGTTGTAACAATGCCTCATCAAAAGCATTCATCCGCTGGCGGATGGTCGCATCTCCGGGGCGAAAAACAGCATTTATATTATTCTGGCTGTTTAAGGGCAAGGTAATTACCAATGCTTGCTGGAAGCCCATCGGCTGACTACGCAAGAAATTCAGTTGTTGAAAAACAATTGCAGTACCACTGATAAAAGCAATTGCTACCACAAATTGTAAGGTCATCAAGACCTTGCGTAAACCTACGCCGCCCATGGTTTGCCCCCCACCTTTGCCTTGCAAAACGCGCAACGGTTCAAAACCACTCATAAAAATAGCAGGATAGCTGCCTGCTAAAAGTCCAGTAAACAAAAACACCAGCGAAAAACTAAGCATAAGAAAACCATCTTGCCACCAAGCAGTGCTCAATGCTAGCCCCGTAAGTGCCGCTAACTGTGGTAAAGCCAACCGGACCAATACCAAGGCCACAACAAATGCGAAAGCACTCAGCAAAAGCGACTCTCCCAGGAATTGGGCGAGTAAGGCTCCCCGCCGGGCACCTAGTACCTTGCGCATGCCTACTTCCCGAGCCCGGCTCAGCGAGCTGGCTGTAGACAGGTTAATAAAATTGAAAACAGCAATCAGTAAAGTTATGACACCAATGGCCATAAAGAGGCGTAGCAAAGTAGGGTCAGCCGGCGGCTTGGGTTCTGTTCCTGCTTCCGATTTCAAATGAATATCTTTTACAGGATATAAAGCGAAGTCTTGCTTTTCACGAAAGCGTTCATCGCCGTAGGCAAGGATAAAGTCCTTCATCCGTGCATTTGCCTTCTCAGCGTCGGCATTTTTTTGGAGTTTCACATAGGTGTAAGAATGGGTTGCAATCCAGTTATTGTCCAGCACTTGCCTCACAATATCACGAGCGATTTCCGGCTCTACTTCCACCATATTATCGTAGTGGATAAGTAAGTCCAGGTCAAAATGAGCTTGATCGGGCCAATCGCGAACAACACCACGTACTCTAAATTGATCGGCTGCCGCGAGTTGTAACGGTTCATTGAGCACATCAGTGCGGCCAAACAAACGTTTCGCCAGCGATTCCGTAACCACTACTGAAAAGGGTTCTCTAAGCGCTGTAGCAGGATCACCGTACAAGAAATCGAAGCCTAAAATTTCTGTAATCGTCGAATCTGCAAAAAAAGCATTCTGCACCTCCAACTGTTGGTCTGTCCCTACTACGCGAGCACTGATCTCTCGTGGATACAGGCGGGCAACCTTCTCTATTTCAGGAAAAAACTCCGGCAATTTGGCTGCTACCGTTGGTGGTGTGCGCGCATAAGACGCTGGGCCCTGGATATCGATGTGATAATTCAGGCGATAAACCTGTTCAAGATCGGGATGAAATTGGTCGTAATTTTTTTCATGTTGCACGTAAATAACAATCAGGAAACAACAGGCCAAGCCCAAAGCAAGACCCATTATATTGATTCCGGATGCCATCCGTGCTTTCCAGATATTCCGCAGAGCAATTTTAAAATAATTTCGCAACATGTGTAGGGTGATTTTACTGTTGCAAGTTATTTGCTTTAGCGCAGCTGCCCTATTTTTTAGTTGCAGGATACGGGGTATTCGTTTGGTTATCCCCTTGTTTCATTGAAATCTGTCCGATTAACATTCTACAATCCCTAAGCATAGCCTTCGATGCTCCTTGACTTACTCCACTCGGCTATGGTGGTATAGATATTCCCCTCCGGCCTGCATAGAGCATGAGTACTGATTGATCACTAACTGAAAGGGTTAATCCAGCTCAATACTAAACTCTTCTCTTTTCTATTTAAATATATTCCTTGCTGTTCATCAAGCAAAAATGCCCTTTCCTTAGTAGGCTTAACAACTCGTTGGTTCTCCTTTTTTAAACCCTCTCTTTTGATTACTCTTAAGTTCTTTGATTCTAGCTTGTCTATTTTTTTGCATTTATTCATAACCTTTATATTAAATATTGTGCCAAGCTATTGACTGAAGATTAATGTCATTGCATATAATTAAGCCATTGTAAATAAACAGGTAAAATGAGAACTGTGCTGCAAATAAAATAATCATTCATTCGCAGACACAGTCCTTTCATTATCTGTTCTTACAGTTGCCTTAGACAACAAAACTCATCGTTAGTCCCCCTAACATGAATTTTGTAGATCATAGTTACTTCACAGCAATCATCTTCTTGGTAGCAGTAAACTCACCGGCAGTTACCGTGTAAGTCAACACACCTGTTGCACCTTGGATCATGTCCTTGGTCAAATTGATCATGTTGTAACCAGCTGCGTAATCACCACGTACCACTGTGAGTACACGGCCACTTGCATCGTTGATCGTCAACATTACTTCCGCATCTTGTGGCAAAGTGAAACCGATCAAAGTTTCTACCGCGAATGGGTTAGGTGTATTCTGGTATACTTCGAATC